>JAISJS010000149.1 GCA_031261385.1 Treponema sp. | reverse complement strand
GCAGAGAACGCAGAGGGGTGCACGCGAAAGCGTGCAAACGCGGAGAACGCGGAGTGGAGAAGACAAGAGAATTTGAAGTTTATTTGGTATTCTCCGCGTCCTCTGCGCCTACTCCGTGTCCTCTGCGGTTTCTCTTCATTTTTCTTATTATGTCATTTGACTATTACAGAACACTAGTACAAAGCCCCGCCTGACCTGAAATGCTTCGGTCAAGCGGGGCTTTTTTTATTATTAACCGCAAAGGCGCAGAAGGCGCAGAAGGAAGGAAAAAGAGAACAGAAAATTTAGTTATCGTTTTCTTCTCTTCTTAATTCTCTTCCCCTTATTCGCCTTATTCGCCTTTGCGGTTTAAAATTCTTCTTGCGGAGCTGCCACTTTTCCCTGGTACAGTTCTTTTGGATACACGGTAAGCCCAAGACGTTTTTCCAGCCGGGAGAGGCGCTGCATTTCTTCTTCATCGCCAATGCTGACCATCACGCCGCGTTTCCCCGCACGCCCGGTGCGTCCTGCACGGTGGATATAGGTTTCTTCGTTTTCGCTTACATCCAGCGCAATCACATAGGTGATCCCGGAGATATCCAGCCCGCGGGCGGCAAGGTCGCTTGAAACCAGTACGGAAATTTTTCCCGAACGAAAGCCGTCGATGGCCTCCTTCCTGCCTTTTTTGTCCATATCTCCGTAGAGGCCTGCCGCGGAAATTTTATGGTGCTGAAGCTGGGCAACAATATTACCCGCTTCCTCTCCGCGGCCCGAAAAAATCAGCGCCTTTTTCGGTTTTGCCGCCGCCAAAAATGACCGAAGCGTGTTTATCTTCCGCCGCCCTTCGCTGAAAATTGCCCAATGCTCAATACGCTCCCTTAAGATTTCCTGCTCTTCGGTTTCGACGATTTTTGGATTTTTTTGCAAAAGTGATATAATCCGCTCTTTGCTTTTTGCCGACAGAGTCGCCGAACATGATACGGCAAGAAGGCCAGCGTTCTGAGTTTCGTCCTGAGCCTCGCCATGATCGGCAGCCCGCTGAATCATTTTGATCAATTCGCCGGTTTCACCGGTAAGGTCATCCGCCGTGAGCCGGTCCCCCTCATCAAGAACAAGAAACTGTAAGCCCCGGAACTTCAACTTTCCCATCCGCGTTAACTGCAAAATGCGTCCGGGGTTTCCCACAACGATTGCAGGCTTGTCTTTTTTAAGCGTTTCGATCTGACGGTTCATGCTGACCTGCCCGATCAAAAGATGAGCGGTGAGTGAAGAAGTCTCTATCCCCTTTAACAAAAAATCCGCTTCACTTTTAATCTGGGAACAGAGTTCGTAGGTGGGGGCAAGGATCAGCAGGGAAGGCCAGGCTGAAGCAGATGTATTTTTTTCGGAGTGCTGCGGGAGCATTTGCTGCAGCAAATGCTGAAGCATCGGGAGCAGGTAGGCGAACGTTTTGCCCGTGCCGGTGGCGGAACGGAACAGGACGCTCTCCCCCGAAGCAATGAGGGGAATCACCCGCCTTTGTATGTCGGTGGGTTTGATAATATTCCGTTCCGCAAGGCGGGCGGTAAAAGGAGCTCCAAGATCAGCGAAAGATTCAATCACCTTGCTTGGCCCTGGGGGTTCTGCTGCGGGGTTTAAAAAAGTATCTCAATTTGAGCAGATAGAAGGTATACCACCGTTCCTTGCTCATATACATTCCCAAAGCTTTAATCACCTGAGAGTACTCATTGAGCCGGGGAGAAAGCTGTTTCAAATTGGTCTTCTTGCTTTGCTGCCCGGCCCGGTGGTGGAAACGCATGGAACGTTCCTCAGCTCTGATAAGCTGGGCTTCAATTTTATCAAGGAAATTTTTATCCGCAGGATCCAGCTCTTTATTAAAGGCGTCAAATTCATATTTGACCACCCCGTCGTTCCGTATTTCTCCCTTAAAGGTCCGGTAGAGGTTCAGCTTAATCCCCTTTTTCATGTAGGCAAACCGGCCTTCTTTTTCAAAGCGCCGTATGCTTACCAGTATATATGCCGAATTGAGATACCGGAGCTGACTGTGAACCGAACCCCGTTTTACAAAATCGTTATCTTCAGCCACATAGATAGTCTCATCAAAACCATTGATCCGCTGGTAAAGCCGCCGTGTACAAAATATACAAAACCCAAAAGCCTTGGGATCGATCCAGAGGTTATATAATATTGCAAGGTTGATCATCCGGTGGATGATCCTGTCCAGCTGGTAATCAGACAGGGGACGAATTTCGCAGGTTGCCAGATCTATGTAGCGATCCTGCATCTCGTTGTAAACATTCCGGATAAAGAGTGGGGGCAGAATAACATCGGCATCGAGAAAAAAAAGGAAATCCCCCTGGGCAACGGCGGCGCCGGCGTTCCTCCCTGCGGCGGGAAGACCGCCGTCTACTACCCGGCAGCCGTATTGGCGGGCTACTTCCCGGGTTTGATCCTTTGAGTGGGCATCGGCAACAATTACCTCATAGTCGTCAAAATCCTGAGCTGCAATGCTATCCAGAAGCTTTGGGAGCATCTTCTCTTCATTGAGGGCCGGAATGACAATACTGACTTTCATATTATGGTATTGTACCATATCTATATCATGTTAGTCCAATAACAAATATCCCCGATCCGGGGCGGCGGTATCTGGTATTTTATCTTCACTATTGGTAAAATCGTTTGTTCGTTCAATAACACTAATTAAAAATCGCACCAAAATTTGATAAAAGGATTCAACATGGTACAAATCGGCATTGTATTTTTGGTGGTTTTTCTCGCCGTTATGACGGGAGTCGGCATCTGGGGCATGAGGAGAACCAAGACCCTGGGGGATTTTTTCCTCGGCGGCAGGACCATGGGGCCCTGGGTATCCGCAGTTGCCTACGGAACCACGTACTTTTCGGCGGTTATTTTTATCGGCTTTGCGGGAACCCAGGGCTGGCAGTTTGGCCTTAACGCCCTGTGGATTGCCATCGGAAATGCGGTCATCGGCGCAGGGGCCGCCTGGCTCATTCTGGCGCGCCGTACCCGCCGCATGACCCAGAGCCTCGACGCAATGACCATGCCGGAATACCTTCAGGAACGGTACGGGGCCAAACATCTTAAACCCGTGGCGGCGTCTATAATTTTCATTTTTCTGCTGCCCTATTCGGCGGCGGCGTTCAAAGGCCTGGGTCATCTTTTTGAAGCGGTCTTTCACATCCCCTACGATATTGCCCTCCTTATCATGATTGCCTTTACCGGAGTTTACCTGATTCTCGGCGGCTATTTTGCCATCGCCATAACGGACTTTATCCAGGGTATTATCATGTTTGTCGGAGCCGCCCTGATGATCGGCATTCTTGCAGGGCAAGGCGGCGGCTACTTTGAAATGGTAAAAAAAGTTATCGAAGCGTATCCAACCCATGTTCCGCCTGCGGGTCAAGCGCCCATCCT
>JAISJS010000365.1 GCA_031261385.1 Treponema sp. | reverse complement strand
GCAACGGCAAAGGCCACAAGACCCATGACTACGATGATAAGCGAGTTGGGGTTAAGGAACTTCTCGGCGGTCATCTGGCTGCCGACGCCCAGAGAAAGGAACAGGGATACAATGTTCATAAGTTCATTCTGGGCGGTATCGGAGAGCCGTTTTACGATCCCGATTTCCCTGAGGAAGTTACCGAACATGAGACAGCCGATAAGAGCCGCTGCTGCGGGAAGGAGGAGCAGGGTCAGAATAAATACGGTCAGCGGGAAAGCGATCTTCTCGGTACGGGACACGGGCCGCAGCTGCCGCATCTTGATAAGCCGTTCCTGCTTGGTCGTGAGCGCCCGCATGATAGGCGGCTGAATAAGGGGAACGAGCGCCATGTACGAATAGGCCGCTACCGCTACTGTTGCCAGAAGATGCGGGGCAAGTTTTGCCGCGATGTAAATTGTCGTAGGACCGTCTGCGCCGCCGATGATTGCCACTGAGCAGGCTTCTTTAAGATTGAACGCAACGCCGGGCAGGTAGTTGGCAACCGAGATAAAGAACAGGGTGCCGAATACGCCAAATTGCGCCGCCGCGCCGAGAATGGCCGTCTTGGGATTGGCAATCAGGGGACCAAAGTCGGTCATCGCGCCTATTCCAACAAAAATCAGCAGCGGGAAGAATTCATTTCCTACTCCGGCCTTGTAAATAACATCAAGGAAACCCTGATTCTGGGTTACGACCTCCTGTCCGTTAATAATTTCGACCACTTCCGGTAATCCCATTCCGGCAATCGGGATATTTACAAAGATAATCCCGAAACCAATCGGCACGAGGAGCAGGGGTTCAAAATTTTTGGCCACCCCGAGGTACACAACGAGGAAGCCGACAAGAACCATAAGCAGCTGCTGCCAGCCGAATATCGTAATGGGCTGCCCCGCCGGAGTCAAGCCTTTCTCCGCACCGGTGATAAAGGCATAGATACCCGTGGTTTCCACAATGTTCCTGAGAAAACTCCCGAGGGTAACCTGGGGAAGTTCTTTGCTGTTGGGGATAATACCTGACAGGTTTCTGAATGACGGCAGTTCCGAGGTTGGATCTGCTATCTGTTCAGCGTTGCCGGCGGCGTGCGCCCGCGGCGCAAAGGCGACATTCGCAAAGGAAAACGCCATGGCGCACACAACGAGCAGCAGACAAATTTTGGTGACCATTGCCGGATCTTTTTTAAGGTTTAACATATCAATTCCTTTCCTTCCTTAATATAAAAAACATGGAGTTCTTCGCAAGAAGAACCCCGGAGCTAAACCCGTCAGGGTTTAGCCAATTTCAGCAACAGGCTGTTGGGATGCTACCTGGGTCCCTGCGGGCACCAGGAAGTGGACACTTCCTGCGATGGTGGCCTTTATTTCAAGCTCCATTTTCATCGACTCAATGATAATGACATTATCACCGCTCTGTACCGAAGCTCCTTCATTTACCGCATAGCGGAGTACGGTTCCCGCAACCGGGGCGGGAATAACCGTGCCCCCACCGGAGGGTGCATCTGCTGCAGGCGCGGCCGACACGACCGGCGCGGCCTCAACAGGGGCAGCTGCCGCGACAGGCGCCTGTCCTACCGCAGAACCGCCGATTTCGGCAACGGGCTGCTGGGAAGCGACCTGGGTTCCTGCGGGAACAAGGAAGTGGACCGGGCCTGAACTTGTGGCCTTGATCTCCAGTTCCATCTTCATCGACTCGATAATCAGTATCGTGGTTCCGGGGCTGACCTCGGTTCCTTCGCCTACCGAATAACGGAGTACGGTACCGGCTACCGGGGCGGGAATAACTGTGCCGCCGCCTGATATAGCTTGCGCAGGAGCGGATGCACCGGAAACTGCTTTCAACGGAGTCGAAGTTGAAGGGGCGGCATTAATCGCCAGGGAGCCTGTGGGACCCACTACAACACTGTAGTTGGCGCCGTTGACATTGACATCGTAACGGGCAGGCTTTCCGGAAGCGGCCCCTGCTGCGGGAACACCGAAAGAAGCGGAATCTACCGGCCCGCCGGCGCGTTCCTTAAAGAACTTGGGAGCAACCTTGGGGAACATCGCATAGGTCAGGACATCCTCATCGGTTTCGGCGCCTGCGGCTTTTGCTTCTTCGGCCATTTTGTCGTATTCGTTGGCAATTTTGTCGGCGGGCCTGTCGGTAAGGACCGCATCGTAGTTGTTTTTTGCCAGGGCAAGTTTCACCAGCTCAGGATTGGCAGGAGCGGCAAGGGCGCCGTAGCGGCCGGTTACCAGGTCGGCGGTTTCCGTGGTGAGGTTCTTGTAACGTCCGAACAGGACATTGAATACCGCCTGGGTTCCGACAATTTGGCTTGTAGGGGTAACCAGCGGGATATAGCCGCAGTCTTTCTGCACAACGGCAATTTCCTTGAGCACTTCATCAATTTTATTGGAAGCGTTCTGTTCTTTCAGCTGATTTTCGAGGTTGGAAAGCATACCGCCGGGCACCTGCGAAACGAGAATCCGCGTATCGGCGCCGAGGAAGCTCGACTCGAACTTTGCGTACTTCTTGCGGACATCGCGGAAGTATACGGCAATGTCGAGCAGGGCGTTGATGTCAAGACCGGTATCAAATTCGGTACCCTTGAGCGCTTCAACAATCGTTTCGGTGGGGCTGTGGCTCGTACCCATAGACATTGACGAAATCGCCGTGTCAAGGATCTCGGCGCCCGCTTCGGCGGATTTTACGAGGGTCGCAACCGAAAGGCCGGTGGTCGCATGGGTATGAACCTCTACCGGAATACTCACCTTGGCTTTGATCGCCTTAACCAGTTCATACGCTTCATAGGGCTTTAAAAGACCGGACATATCCTTGATACAGATTGAGTCGGCGCCGAATTCGGCATATTTTTTTGCAAGATCGGCATAAATTTCTTTGGTGTGGTACGGCGTGGTTGCATAGGAAATGGCCATTTGAACATGCTTGCCGGTTTTTTTTGCCGCATCGGCGGCGCGCTTAAGATTACGGGGATCGTTACAGGCGTCAAAAATACGGAACACGCCGACGCCGGTTTGGGCGGCCTTCTCCACAAACTTGTCCACGACATCATCGGCATAGTGCCGGTAACCGAGCAGGTTCTGACCCCGAAGCAGCATCATAATCGGGGTATTGGGCAGAGCCGCATGAAGCTTCCGCAGGCGCTCCCAGGGATCTTCGTTCAAAAAACGGATACAGGAGTCAAAAGTGGCGCCGCCCCAGGCCTCCAGAGCCCAATAGCCGATTTTATCGAGTTTAGGACATGCGGGAAGCATATCCGCCGTAGTCATTCGGGTCGCATGCAGTGACTGATGCGCATCCCGCAATACCAAATCTGTAAGTTTAACTTTAGACATATTCTTAATCCTTAAATATAGAGATTAGTGAGATAATTTCAAAATTGTTTACTTTGAAATTATCGCTATAAAAACCCTAGTGCGTTTTTTGGTATTCATTTACCGCTGTGGTAATTGCCGCAGTGACCGCCGCATTATTTGCAGCTGGTTTTACCGTACTTGCCGCCGGCTTGGGAGACTCAAGAAGATCCTTATCCGCCCCTATGGCATGAATGATTTTTCCCACCACCGTTACAGAGATAATCACGAGAAAAAGGAAACCAAATACGATCCCCATACCAAGCAGTGTCAAAACACCGCTTTGTTCCAACATATCGACTATAGTCATAGTCCCTCCTCGAAGTATTTAAACGATTTTCTCTTGTCCGAAGGAAAACAAAAAATCATTTTCTTTAGTATGCTGGTATTGTACTGAAAATGAGGGGGGTTGTGCAAGGGGCGTTTCCCCGGCAAAATTACCGCAAAATACCTGCAATCAGCGCAAAACCACCTCGGTTCTGCCAAAACCGCCGAGTTCGGGCCGGGAAAAATAGTAATCCGCTACGGCTTTTTCGTGTTTCAGGTACTCGTGGACCCCTTTCTGGAGGATGCCGTCGCCCTTGCCGTGAACCACGGAAAATGTTTTTAAACCGGCAAGGACCGCCGCGTCAATTTGGCGGCGCAGACTATCCAGGGCTTCGTCAAGGCGCATACCGCGGAGGCTTATTTCAAATTGGGCGGGGTTTCCGGCGGCAAGGTCCGCGTCCCAGGCGGAAGCGGCATTTTTGGCGGGATGATTTGCCGGTTTGGAAGGCGGCGCGGGGATAAGGTCCGTTTCGGGAAAGCTCATCTTGAGGGAACCGATTTCCACGAGCCAGGTGTTTACCCCGCCATCACGCGATGACGGGCCTTCGCAGGAGCCCTCTCCGCCGCTTCCCGGTGCGGCTTTCCTGTCGAGCCTGATGATCTTTCCGCGCTTTTTATTGGCGCCTGCGAATACCTCTGTTCCGGGGGCAAGAGGGCTTGTCGAAGCGCCCTTTTCCGTCTGCCGCTGCTCATCTGCAAGACAGCGTTCTTCTTCGAGCAGGGCGGCGTCTTCTGCGGCCACGGTCTGCTCAAGGCTGCTTAAAAATTCTTTTACCTTGAGGGTCTTTTCACGGGTCAGTTCCCCTTCCCGCACCTCGCGAACCAGGTTTTCAAGGGTTTTGCGGCTTTCGGCAAGCAGGCCGCGCAGATTGCCCGCCGCCCCGGCCTTGAGTTCCGCCTCTTTTTGACGGAGGCGAAGTTCACGCAGGTCTGAGCGGCGGCGTTCCTCACGGAGCCTGGTTTCTTCCGCCTGTGCGCTCCGCGAGGCGTCGTCGAGTTCACGGTGTTTTTCTTTCAGCGAGCTGATGAGCGATGAAACATCGGAACGTTCATCGGCAAGGTAGCTCCGGGCTTTTTCGATAATCTGCGGCGGGAGACCGTTCCGCCCGGCAATGTCCACCGCCCGGCTTTCACCGGGAATGCCCATGATAATTCTGAACGTGGGCGACAGGGTTTTGCCGTCAAATTCTACCGAGGCGTTTTCCACGCCCTCACGGGTATAGCCGTAATTTTTGAGAATGCCATGATGGGTGGTGGCGATGAGCCGCGCTTTTTTTTCGATAAGGTGATCGAGAATCGCCATGGCGATGGCGCTTCCCTCCTCGGGATCGGTGCCTGATCCAAGTTCATCCAGCAGCACGAGAGACCGTTCGGTGGCTTCGGTGATGATCTGCGCCATATTGGTCATGTGCGCCGAAAAAGTCGACAAGGATTGGCTTATCGACTGCTCGTCGCCGATGTCGGCGTAGACTCCGTCAAATATGGGAAGTATGGTGCCCTCCTCCGCAGGCAGGGCAAGGGCCGTCTGGTTCATCAGGGCAAAGAGGCCCAGGGTTTTGAGGGCTACGGTTTTTCCGCCGGTATTGGGGCCGGTAATGATCACCGTCCTTGTCACGCTGTCCATCGAAAAGTCGATGGGGACCGCTTTGCTTCCCAACAGCGGATGCCGCGCCTGTTTGAGAACCAGCTCTCCGCTTTCGCGGGGAAACAAGAGGTCATGCGAAGACAAATCATCCTTAAAAGGCAGGCCCCCGCCTGCAAAATGTCCCCTGGTCTCCCGTGAGTACCGGGCTTTGGCCCTGATACATTCAAGACGCAGTATCCCTCCGTGAAATTGCGTGAGCGGCTCATGGTACTCCGCGATGCGGCCTGTCATCTCCCGCAGGATCCTGCGTATCTCTGCGTCAAGACGCCGCTTTTCTATGAGGATATCGTTGTTTCTTTCTACGACTTCTTCGGGCTCCACAAAGACTGTCTGCCCGGTGGAAGAAACCTCGTGGACAATTCCCTTTATGCGGCCCCGGTAGTTTGCCTTTACCGCAAGGACCATGCGCCCGTCCCGCTGGGATGGCAGCGCCGATTGCAGCATACGGCGGCTGTCTTCATTTTGCGCATAACGGGAAACGGCGGACTCAAGTTCCGCTGTGAGTTCCGCTATACGTTTTTTTATTGCACGGAATTCAGGAAGGTCGCGGAGCTTGCCGTCCTTGTCCAGTACCCGGAACACTTCTTTGCTCACGGCGGAGCAGCCGGGTAAGGCAGCGGTTAATTGCTGCAGGCGCCCGGGAGCGGAAGTTTTTTCCCGGCCCGAAGATCCCTTTTCACCGAAAAACTCTTGCCCGCCCGAATTATTCTTTTCGGACGACAGCCATTTTGCAAACGCCTCACCACGGCTCACAAAAATACCGAGGCCGTACGCTTCGTCACTGTCAAGGCTGATTCCCTCAACGCCGAGTTTTGGCAGTACCGGTCCAATAGAAGGGAGACTTCCCCGCGGTTCCTCATCGCCGGAAGCAATACGATCCAGCGCTTCGGAAACCAATGCTTTCATTTCCGCAACGACTGCGGCATCGGTAAGCGGCGTTTCACTGAGCAAGATTGAAGCGGCTTCTTCACTAACCGAACAGCGGGCAAGGCGGGTTTTTATTTCGTCATATTCAAGCAGACGGAGGGCTTTTTCAATCGACATAATTTTTCCCCTCCAGTTCATCCTGAATACGCAGGAAACTTTCGTAGCGGTCCTCGTGGATAACCCCTGCGGCGACTGCCTCCATGATCTTGCAGCCCGGTTCAACGCGGTGGGAACAGGAGAGGCCGTAGGTACATTTCCCCGCCAGCGGGGCAAATTCCCGCAGATACAGTATCGTTTCCCCTGCTTTTACTCCGTCGGGAACAAAGCGCCGGATTCCCGGCGTGTCGATGATCCAGGTCCGCTTTTCATTTTCACTGCCGGGCAATTCCACCATGGCGGCCTGGGTGGTGGTATGGTTGCCCCGGTCGTATTTTTCGTTTATCGCGCCCACCCGTATGTTTGAAAAGGGAAGCAGGGCGTTGATAAGACTTGATTTCCCGACTCCGGACTGACCTACCAGTACCGAAAACTTTCCTTCGAGAAGGGAACGCAGTTCATCAAGACCCTCTCCGGTTTTTGCCGAAACGTTCAGTACCGTATAGCCGATACGGCGAAAGTCCTCCAGCCGTTCATCGACATCAAGATCATCCGAAACAGTATCACCAGTAAATAAATCACTTTTATTTACAACAATAAGCGGAGGTATGCCCGCCGCATCCGCCTGAAGCAGCGCCCGGTCGAGGAAACGGGGACGAAACGGCGGAGACGCGGGGGTAGTTACACAGAGCACGAGGTCTGCATTGGCGGCGAGGAGCTGTGAAGAAGATCCCTTTTGATTAAAGCGGGTAAACACAGTGCGCCGTTTTTCCAGGGCGGTGATTTTTCCTGTTCCCGGGTGCAGGGGATCAGCCTCGACAGAAACCCGGTCCCCCGGCGCAAGCGGATTGTAGTACCCTTCCACCCCCTTAAGAACCTTCCCCTTGATACGGCATTCCAGCACCGTTTCATCTTCCAAGAGCACGGTAAAAATATTTCGGGAACCGCGGATCACCATGCCGGAGGAATAGCCATCATCATGGGGTGAATTTTCGCTTTTCATGTTTTATCCCCAAAACGGGAAAGGCTAAAACCCAGCTCTCCGGCCCACTGCCGCCAGCTGTCTTCGATTTGATTTTCTCCGGTGACAAAAAATTGATTTTTACCGGAAACGGAGCCGTCTGCCCTAAGGGCTCCTCCATCCGCATCCAGAATTGATTCAATGCGGGAAGAGATCCCTTCGATGGAATCATATACATGGATTAGAGGCGCCGCTTCGATGCGGAATTCTTCGAGCAGAAAAAGAAAATGTGTGCAGCCTAAAACAAGAGCGTCGGCGCCTGCTGCGCGGAATTGATCGATATATTTACGGACCATTTCCCGCTTTTCATTTTCGCAGGCCCTATTGATACGGTGTTCGACAAATTCCACAAGCTCAGGCGCGGCAAGCCCCATTATTTTGCATCCGTTTCCGTATTTGGCCGCCAGCTCGGCAATATAGGGATCTTCAATTGTACGCGCAGTGCCAAGCACCCCTGCCAGTTTCTTTTTGCTTTCCATGACGGCCGGCTTTACCGCAGGAACGGTCCCGACAAACGGAAGGCAGGGGAACGTAGCGCGCAATTCATCCAGGGCGGATACGGTGGCGGTATTGCAGGCAAGAACTGCGAGTTTTGGATCTTCTGCCATAATGAGTCTTTCAAAAAGAGACTTTAAAATTAAAACCAAATCGTTCTTTTCCCGCTTTCCATAGGGAAAATGGGCGCGATCGGCGATATAAAGCAGGCTTTCAGCAGGATTTTGAGAATGAAAATAACGGCAGTAGGGAATACCGCCTATGCCTGAATCCAAAAAAAGTATAGGGCGTTTATCCATATTATTTAAAAAGATCGTCAAAGGCCGATTTTGCCGAAGCTGCCCTGTCCCGCTCATTTTTCTGCCCCGCCTGGGCGGAACGGTATTTTTGATTCAGTGAAAACCAGTCACAAAAATTGGCCCGGTCCCGTTCAGGCGGGCTTTCCGCATGTGATTCCGCGCAGTCGCCGCGGGCGCTTCCCGGAGCAGACGGCAGATAAAAACGGCAATGCATACAGGAGCGGAGATCCTTCCCGCAGTCCGGACACCGGAACGAGCGGCCGATAGGTTCCTCCTCTTGAATGGGCGATCCGCAGTACCAACACATAGCATAATTATACCCTGAAAAGCATCGTTTTGTAAATTGTTACCCGCCCGGTTTGACTATCCGCCTCTTTTGACACATAATGGCAGTATGTTTACCATAACCCCCTGCGCCGCCGGATGCGGACGGACTGCCATCACCGGATCAAAAATATGCGCAATCCATTCGGCGGACCCGGAAAAGGAATCGCAGCGTATCTCGGATTATATCGCACAAAATGCACGGATTAAGAACCTTAACGCGCCGGGCCTTCATTTTGACAGCATTGACTTTTCCCGCCGCCATTTTTACGGGTGCAATTTTATTAACGCCACTTTTTCAATGTGCCTCTTTACCCAGGCGGTAATCAGGATGTCCTTTTTTGATTTTTCCATTTTTAACAACTGTGATTTTTCCCATTCGGACCTTCAATTTTTGTCACTGGCCGGTTCCACTGTCAGAAACTGTACGTTTGAAGGGTCGGAATTGGTGCATCTCAACTTTGGCGGCGCCGAGATTTCGGAATCAACATTCAATAATTCAAATCTGTATAACAGCCGTTTTATCAATGCCAATATAGAACGATCCGACTTTGTTGACTGCAATCTTAAACGGTGCTATTTCATCAAGGCCCGTCAGGAAGGGGTTTCCTTTAAGTCGTCCAATACTGCGGAAGCGGTATTCGAGATGGAGGAATAGCATGAAACTTTTTTTCCATTACTGTTCCTTTGGCTTCAGTAACTGTTATATTTTGGGCACAGATTTTTCCGAGGGTGACAGTGAACAGAAAGCGGCGCTTCGAGAAGCGATCATTATCGATCCGGGTAATATGGATGAACAGATTCTGGATCTTATTGAACGCAACGAATACACGCTGCGCGGGGTCCTGGTCACTCATGATCACCTTAATCACATTCACGGGCTGCGGACCCTGGAACGGATCTACAATGTCGATATCTATGCGGTAAACCACGTCATTCAGGGCCGCAGAACCAACCTTGTAAAAGACGGTGATGTTATTAACACCGGGGCCTTTTCAATAAAAGTAATTTCCGTTCCGGGCCACTCCTCGGATTCGGCGGTT
>JAISJS010000336.1 GCA_031261385.1 Treponema sp. | reverse complement strand
TATGCCGGCTCTCCGGACCCGAAGCGAAGATATCCCCCTCCTGCTCCGCCATTTTCTTAAAACCCTTGGGGTGGAAAAAATCGGGCTGGAAGATGACGCCCTGCGGTTTCTGGAGTCCTACGAATGGCCGGGAAACGTCCGGGAACTGCGAAACCTGGCGGAGCGTATTGCGGTGATGTACCGCGGGGACACTATCGGTGAAAGCGCCATTGCCGATCTGCTCAAAAAGAGCCCCGCGGCCTTTGGGGGCCGCCGGGAAACAGCCGACAGTGGAAAGAACAGCGCTCTAAAGCCGTTTTTTGCTCCCGGACCGGAGATACTGGACAGTAATCTGAACACTGCAAAAGAAAGTTTCGAAAAATATTATTTGGAGTATCAACTTTCCAGGAACTGTGGTATAATATCAAAGACGGCGGAAGCTATCGGTATTTATCCGAGCAACCTCCACGCAAAACTGCGGAAGTATCAAATAACTGTACCGAAGTCTAACAAAAAGGAAGAACAATGAAAGAGCTGACCGAGCGCCAAAAGGAAGTATTAACTTTTATCGCGGAGTACATCAGCGCCCACACGTACCCGCCGACTATCCGGGAAATAGCGGAATATTTTTCTATTTCCGTAAAAGGGGCCCATGATCATGTTACCGCTTTAAAGAAAAAAGGCTGTCTAAAACAGACAGATAAACGTTCCCGAACCATGGAACTGGTACGGGACTCAAGCGAAGTGGAAACCCTGGGTTGTCTGGAAATTCCCGTTCTCGGCACCGTTGCCGCAGGGCAGCCTATCCTGTCGGAAGAAAACTGGGATGGGTCGGTCATCGTACACCGGTCCATGTTAAAGAAAAATAAAAAATATTTTGCCGTCAAGGTACGGGGGGATTCGATGACCGCCGCCGGCATTATGAGCGGGGATACGGCGATCATCGAAAAGCAGAACACCGTCAGAAACGGGGAGATCGCCGTGGTTGTGGTTGATGAGGCGGTCACCCTGAAACGTTTTTACAAGGAGAGCACCCGCGTGCGGCTCCAGCCGGAAAATTCCGCTTATAAGCCGATTTATTGCCAAAATGTGCGCGTCCTCGGCAGGCTTGCCAGGATACTCCGCTCCTATTGAGAAGCTGAATGGCGCAGGGTAAAACGCCTGACGGGTCCCGGTGCTGGATTTTCCTTGGGCCGGAATTAGGCAAAAAACAGGATGCCATTGACGAAATCCGCAGGGGCCTCGTCGGCGGGCAGGAAGGGACTTCCCCGGAGGAGACTTCTTTTTATGCGGGGGAAACTTCTGTTTCTCAGATGGTTGCCGCCCTCAGAAACGGAAGCCTCTTTGCCCCTTCCCGTCTCTTTCTGATAAAAAATGCCGAACTCATCAAAAAAAAGGATGAGGTGGAACTGCTCGCTTCGTATATGGTTTCTCCCCAGGCAGACACGGCGCTTATCCTCATCTCGGATGAAACAAAACTTGCCAAAGGGCTGGAGGATGCAGTAAGCAAAGACAAAAAAACGATCTTTTGGGAGCTCTTTGAAAATCAAAAACTTGAATGGGTAACTTCATTTTTCAGGCGGGAAGGATATACTGTCGATCCCGATGGTATTGAAACGATCCTTGAGATGGTAGAAAACAACACCGATGCGCTCAGGCGGGAGTGTACCCGGCTGATGCTCTTTTTGGGGAAAGATACGCATATCGGCGCCGCCGATGTGGAAGAATGGCTTTCCCACACGCGTGAAGAATCGAGCTTTACCCTTTTCTCCCGTATCGCTGCGGGGGATCTTTCCAAAAGCGTTGAATCCCTGCATACCCTTCTTGCCGCAAAGGAAATGCCTCCGAGGATTTTTGGCGGGCTTGCCGGGTGTTTCCGCAAACTCCGCGATTACCTTATCCTTGCAAAATCGGGCAGGGTAAATGATTTTGAAATGAAAAAAATCGGCATTTTCTCTCCCAAAGCCCGCGCCGATTATGCGCTGGCGGCAAAGCGATATACCGCTTCCGGGGCAGACTCCTGCCTTGCCCTTACCGCAGAATACGAAATCCTGCTAAAGTCCAATGAGCCGTTTACTTCCGTATTAATGGATCTGTATCTGTACAAAATTTTCGGGATAGCAGTTTGAATCCGCCGGGAACAGGGAACGTTATGCGAAAAAAAGCAAAAACGTTCTATGCGTTCATCGTGTTCATCGATCTTTTCTGCCTGATTGTTTTCTTCTCCTCCTGCGCCCATTTTTCCTATGCCGCACCCGAGCCTCAAAAAATTTCCGCCGAATATTTCGGTATTATCCCCAACGCCAGCGATGAAAGGGAATTTGCCTATCTTGATGCATTGGGCATAACATGGCTGCGGGATACGTTTTACTGGTCAAGTATAGAACGGGAAATGGGGACCTGGACTTTTTCAGCGTACGATACGTTTGTGGAAGAAAGCAATGCCGCAGGAAAAAAAATACTTGCCATACTGGCCTATGATACCGCCTGGTTATACGGCGAAGATAAACGCCGCAGTTATATCACCCAGGAGAAGCTCCCCCTTTATCTGCGGTATGTGGAAGAAGTTGTCACCCGGTATAAGGGGAAAATTGCCGCGTGGGAAATCTGGAATGAACCAAACTGGATTTTCTGGAAGGGCGCCCGTGAGGACTTCTATGAGCTCTCACGCGCGGCGGCAGAAAAAATCCGGGAGCTTGATCCGGACGCAGTAATTGTCGCCGGTTCCTTTAACCGCGTCCCGGTTAAATTTATCCGGGAGATGTTTGCAGCCGGAGCAATGGAAAACGTAGACGTTGTTTCCTTTCATCCGTATGATATAAATCCGCGCTTTTCTGTTCAGCTCTACGATAAAATAGAAAAGTTATTATCTGAGCTTGACTATTCGGGAAGAATATGGGTAACCGAAGTTGGGTACCCCACCGGAGGCTTTTATCCAACAAAGATACCGGAATCCGGTCTTCCCAAATTTCTTGTTAAAACGATGACCGGCCTTGCCGTGCGGGGCGCGGAGATAAGTTTTTGGTACAAACTCTGCGATAGGTACAACCGGGATGATCCCCGCGACCTGTTTGATTCGGAGCGTTATTTCGGTATTGCCTATCCCGATTATTCTCCCAAGAAAGGAGCGGCCTCTTATGCCCTCTGCGCCCGGTACCTTGCCGGAACAGAATACCGCCCCGATCTTCCCCTACGGAAAAACCTGCCGAAAATGGCGGAAACCCTGTATTTCCGCGGTGAAAACGGCGAAAATACCCTTATATTGTGGAACAACGGCGAGGCGCCGTTATCGGTCCGCGCGGTCCTGCCCGGCACAGGGCACACAATTCATGACATTGTCTCCGGTGAAGGAAAGTCCTTTGACCGCGAAATAAAGCTCAGCCTGAACGGCGATCCAAAATTTTTAACGTGGAAATCATCCGGCCTGCCGCCGGCCGGTGAAAAGGGCGCGGCAGATGAAATGCCAAAAGTTATAAGGATTGGACCATGATATCAACAGTACTCATAGCATTAAGCCTTTCCATGGACGCCTTTGCCGTTTCGGTCAGTTCCGGTATCTGCATACGGGGTCTTAAACCTTTCCACGCAGTGCGGGCAAGTATCTCCTTTGGCTTTTTTCAGTTCCTCATGCCGGTGCTCGGATGGTACCTGGGAAGCGCCTTCTCCGTGTACATAAGCGCATGGGATCACTGGATTGCCTTTGTTCTCCTGGCCTTTATAGGCGGAAAGATGTTTGTGGAAGCGCTGCGGAAAAAAGCAGGAAACAAACAGGCTGACTGCGGGCCCTGTCAAAATGAAGCAGACAACAGCAAAGCCGGTGAAAGGGATTGCAGCGAAAGCGCCGATATACGCAGTTTTAAAACGCTGCTCGTTCTTTCGATAGCGACCAGCATTGATGCATTGGCAGTGGGGCTTTCATTCAGCGTTTTAGGCGGGGGGATCTGGATAAACTCAGGTATTATCGGCGGAATCACCCTTGCCGTCTGTCTCACCGGTTTTGAGTTTGGACGGCATATCGGGCTCTTGTTTGAAAAATGGGCCGAAGCCGCAGGAGGACTTATCCTCATCGGCCTCGGCGTAAAAATACTGATAGAACATTTGATTGCAGCATAACGGCGCTATTTTTTCAGCAGTCGCGCCGTATTTTCGCGGGAACCGCCGTTGATAATTTCTTCCCTTCTTGCTTCGTCTTTTAACACGGCGCCGATAGCCGCCAAAAACTGAATGTGGGGACCGGAAACCTTGCGCGGTGAAACGACCAGAATAAAAAGCCGGGACGGCTCGCCGTCCAGTGCATCAAAATTGACGCCGCTTTTTTTAACGCCTACCGCCACATGGATGTCGGTAACCCCATCGGTCTTGGCGTGGGGCAACGCAATGCCGTGCTCCATACCGGTACTCATCGACTTTTCCCGCTCAAGCACATCGGTAAGCACCTGATCCCGGTCCTCCACTTTTCCCTGTGAAGCAAGGAGATCCACCAGTTCGGTAATAATAGCCTCTTTGGTTTCTCCCTGAAGCTCCGTGGAAATTAAATTGGCTTCGATCAGCGAAAGAAGATCGGAGCGGGGGCGGGCTTCGCCGTCCATCAACTCTTTTTTCATTTCTGCGGGATCGTAAGAGGCCTTGAGTTTTTCGATGGTATCATCCAGGGCAAGGATCACTTCATAGACGGCGGTTTTTGCAAAATTCATATCGGCGCGGGAGGTTTCTATGGTGATGGTACTGTCTTCGACAATCAGCGAAAGTGAAATATCCCCCTTACGCACCTGGCTGAG
>JAISJS010000323.1 GCA_031261385.1 Treponema sp. | reverse complement strand
GGAGAATAATGGAATCATTGATGCAGGCATCATCGGCAATGCCTTTACCGAAGACCTTGCGGCTATCTGGCAGCGGGGAACACCATGTTACCAAAAGCAGTGCGAAAAGCACTATACCGGTCTCTGTGCGGGGTGCGATGAGTACTATACCTATAATTTTTAATGAGACCCTGCCTTCCTATACGGCGGTCGGAGGAAAAGAGCGTCTTGCTTCTACGGGGTTATCTGCGGTGCTCCTTAACCGCGGGGCACGGTATCCCCGGCGCAATCTTTTTCAGGAACTCGAAAAAACGGGCTTTGATTATGTGATCTCCCTGGAAACTTCCCATGAGCGTTACGATGTCGAGGAACTTTCAGGACGTTTTCCTTTTGTGCGTTTCATCCTGTTAAAAGAAGAGGTAAGTCCCGGAGAAATGATCAACCTTGCAGCCTCGGAATTGACCGGTTCCCTTTTCTTTGTGATCTGGAACGATCTTCATCAGGTTGCCGGGGGGACTGCCGCCCGTATGGCCGAGCGGCTCTGTCTCTCAGCGGAAGATCAAAAAAATGCCGGGGGAAATAAAAGTCCTTTTAAACGGCTCTGCACCGTTCCGACGATTCAGAATGCCCGTTTTGAAGTGCTTCCGACGCTCGTTGCTCCGGTGGTGATGAAAAAAAATGTAAAGACCCTGCTCTTTCCCCCAATTCGTGAAGGGCTGCCGAGCCTTTATCCGTTTGACGGGGTGGGAATCTACGACCGGGAACGGTTTATCCGGCTTGGAGGCTTCGACCGGTCGATCAAAAACAATCACTGGCAGTTTATGGATTTTGGTTTCCGGTCCTGGCTCTGGGGGGAGGAGATAAGTTCCAGTCATGCGCTCAAACTTGCCTATGACGGGGAAGTCCCCACAGAGGACAGTACTGCCGAAGAAAATTACCGCCGCTTTTACCTGAAAAACCTTGCCCCGGTATTCCGGGGTGATTATGCCCATCTTCCCCTCAGACGTTTTCCCGGCTATTTTCTCAAATCCGGCGGGGGCCTTTTTGCCGCCTGGGAAGATTTTGCCGAAGGCCGCCGCTGGGTCAACACCAACCGTTACCGCTGGCACAGCGATGCACGGGCGATCACCGATCACTGGGATGAGGCGGAAACTGAAAACGTGGAGGTCAAGCTATGACCGCCATTATCCTCCAGGCCCGCCTTGATTCTTCACGGCTTCCGGGAAAAGTCCTGCTTCCCCTCGGGGGCCGTCCGCTGTTGTTCCGTGTCATGGAAGCCCTGAACCGGGTCCCATCGGATCTGTGGGTCCTTGCATGCCCTGAAGACTGCATTGACGCTTTTACCCCGCTTGCCGGGGAAGCGGGTTTTGAAATAATCGCCGGCCCCAAAGAAGATGTACTGGAGCGGTATTGCATTGCGATCCGCAATTTTCATATTGACCGGGTAATCCGCGCCACCGGAGATAACCCCTTTGTCTTTCCCGATGCCGCTATCGCCATCAATGATGAATCTGCATCCCGCAATGCTGATTATGCAGGGTATAGCGGCCTTCCCCCCGGAGCCGGAGTTGAGTCGATTTCTGCCGCCGCCTTGCTTCGCGCCGAAAAAGAAGCCTCCGCCCTGCCGGAACGTGAGCACGTCTGCCCCTATCTCTACGGTCATCCCGAACTGTTTTCCCTTCACCGTCCCCTTGCGCCCCTGCCCTGGCAGGACTCCTCAATCAGGCTGACCGTGGATACCGCCGCCGACTATGAAAGGGCCTGCTCCCTCTATGAAGCGCTTTCTTTTTCAGGCGATTCAGACGCACGTTACCGCGGAGAAGCAATCATCGCCGCCTGGTCAGGACTTTTTTTACAGGACAGGCGGTAACAGCATCACAGAATTCGACAGAATCAAAGTATTCAACAAAATCCTCGTCGTCCCTGCATTTGAAAAAGGCCGGGGCGGCGGTCATCTGGCGCGCTCACTGGTTCTGGTCCGGGATCTGCGGAAAGCGGGCAGGGAAGCCTGGTTATATTTGCCCCATAGAGAAGCCGCAGACAGAATCCCCGCTCTAACCGAAGGTTTTGATAATTCCTGGATTATTTTGCAGGATCTGACGCAATCCGGCAAACCCACCGGGAAAAACTGGGATTTCATTGTCCTTGATCGTTTTAAAACCACCGGGACTGAATTTGCTTTTTGGTCAAAGCTCGCCCCGCTCATCGGCATAGACGAAGGCGGCCCCTGCCGTGACCGTTTCAATTTCCTCATAGACCTTCTTCCCGGCCTTCCCAACAAAACAAAGCCAAACATTCAGGACCCTTCGCTTAACCCCTTACCAAAAAACCGCCGTTCACCATTAGGAATTTTAACCGCAAAGGCGAATAAGGCGAAAAAGGAAAGAGAGGAAAAGATTCATTCTTTCTCTTCTTCTTTCTTTTCTCCTTCTTCCCCTTCTTCGCCTTATTCGACTTTGCGGTTTACATTCTTCGATAGTAGCAGTCCCCCAAAAATACTCATCAGTTTTGGAGCGGAAGATGCTGCGGGACTTGGCGGTGCGGTTTACGAGGTTCTCGAAAAGACTTTTTTTAAAAACGCCGGTTTAGAAAAGCCCCGCCTTATTCCCGATTTGGCTGAACATCTTGCCGAATACGATATTTTGATAACCCATTTTGGCCTTACCGCATTTGAGGCCCTTCATGCAGGCCTGCTGGTGATCCTTGTTTCCCCCACCCGCTACCACGAAAAACTTGCAAAAAACGCCGGTTTTTATTCCGCCGGAATTGGCCCCACGTCAGCCCGCCGCTTAAACCGGCTGTTTTCCGAAAAATCATTGACCGCCGGTTTCCTCCAAAAACTTTCACAACGCTGCGCAGACATTACCGCCAAATACGGCCTCGACAAGCCGCCTGCTCAATCTCTTGCAGACCTCATCAATACGTTCTCTCCGATGGTATATACGGCCTGTCCCGCCTGCGGCAGAACCCCACAGCACCTCCACCCTCCACCTTTCACCTCGCTGGAAACTGCGGCCTGTCGGCCTTGTTGCGAAATCCACCCTTCTTTCCCCTTCCGTTTCCCCGACCGTACCTACCGCCGCTGTAAGCACTGCGGGATGGTGTACCTGGATCGCCTTACTCCGCCGCCCATCGAATATGCAAAAGATTATTTTTTTGACTTCTACAAAAAACAATACGGAAAAACCTATATCGAAGACTTTCCCAACATCATTGCCGCGGGTAAAGAGCGGCTGAACTATATCAAGGCGCTAAAAAAATCATCCGCGAAAATCCGCGAAAATCCGCGGACAAATTCTTCTCCTGGCATTGGCTCCAATGACAAAAATCCGCGGCTCCTCGACATCGGCTGCGCCTACGGCCCCTTTCTCGCCGCCGCCCGTGACGAAGGCTTTTCTCCCGTGGGGATGGACCCGGCGGAGGACGCGGTAGCCTATGTACGGAATGTTTTAAAAATCGAAGCCCACACAGGCTTTTTCCCCGATACCCCCTTGCCGGAAGTGTTGGCAGATACTGGTTTTGATGTGGTGACCATGTGGTTTGTAATCGAGCATTTCAGGGATTTCAGGCGGGTCCTTGATGAGATCAGGCGCATACTTAAACCCGGCGGTGTTCTGGCGTTTTCTACCCCGTCATTTTCAGGAATTTCCCGGCGAAGTTCCCTTGCTGCTTTTCTTGAAAAAAGTCCTGCGGATCATTTTACCATCTGGAGCCCTCATTGCAGAAAAATTTTAAAACAGGCGGGTTTTCATCTGCGGCGTGTCCGCGTAACCGGGCATCATCCCGAACGTTTTCCCGGTATCGGCAAATTTGCCATACGTCAAAAGGGGCTAATCTATCGCTTGATTATGCTGATCAGCTGTATCTGCGGTTTGGGGGATACGTTTGAAGCGTATGCGGTTGTTACAAAATATAGGAATTTTAACCGCGAAGGCGAATAAGGCGAATAAGGCGAATTAAGGAGATATAATCGTGAAAGAACGTATCATGATTTTGGGCGCGGGGGTCATGCAGGGTCCCGCTATACGGATAGCAGGCGAGATGGGGCTTTTTACTGTGGTAATTGACGGCGATCCCGATGCCCCGTGTAAAGATCTTGCCGATCGTTTTGAGTGTATCGACTTAAAAGATAAAGAAGGAATCGAAGCTCTGGGCGGAATTCTCATGGCGGAAGGGGGTCTTTCAGGGATTATGACCGCCGGAACCGATTTTTCCGCTTCGGTTGCCTGGGCCGCCGAAAAACTCGGCCTTCCCGGTATTCCCTATGAGGCGGCCCTTAACGCTTCCGACAAAGAGCGGATGCGGGATTGCTTCAAAAAGGCGGGACTTCCTTCTCCGGAATTTGCCGTTTTTTCAACGCCGCCCCTCCCCGACACCGCTCTCCCCGCGCCGTATCCGCTCGTGGTAAAGCCCGTTGATAATATGGGCGGGCGGGGCTGCCGCCGGGTGGACAGCTTTGCCGAACTTTCTCCTGCAGTGGCCGGCGCCCTCAAATTTTCCCGATCGGGCAGGGCAATTGTCGAAGGCTTTATAGAAGGCCCCGAATTTTCCGTGGACGCCATCGTCTACCATGGGGAAATTACGATCTGCGGTCTTGCCGACCGGCACATCTTTTTTCCGCCGTATTTTATCGAAATGGGCCATACGATGCCCTCGAATTTTCCAGCCGAACAGCAAAAACTCCTTCTGGATACCTTTTGCGCCGCCGTCCGCGCCCTCGGGATTGCCGGAGAAAATAGCGTCGGCGCCGCCAAAGGGGACATCAAACTTACCCCCAATGGCCCCATGATTGGGGAAGTTGCCGCCCGCCTCTCCGGCGGCTACATGTCAGGCTGGACCTATCCGTACGCTTCCGGCGTAGAGCCGACGCAGGCAATGATCCAGGCCTGTACCGGCCGCAAACCCACCGGCCTTGTCCCCGGCCGTTCGTGGACCAGCGCCGAACGGGCCTTTATTTCGATTCCCGGCGTTGTTGCGTCGCTCCAGGGGGTTCAGGCCGCCCGTGAAGCCCCCTACGTAAAGGACCTTTTTCTGCGCGCTGCGCCGGGAAGCCCCGTCACCTTCCCCGAAAACAACGTCTCCAAATGCGGCAACATCATCACCCAGGCCCCCAACCGCCAGGCCGCCGCCGAGGCCGCCGAAACCGCCGCCCGCTCCATATTAATCCGCCTGCAGGCGCCCAATCCCGAGACTGAAGCTTTTTTGGATGGCGCCAGGCACCTTTTCCAGAATGGTGCCAGGCACCTTGATGCCTTTCAAATTTTCCCGGCGCTCCGTTCCGCCCTGGACCGCCTTCCCGGCTCTTATACGGCAAAAGGCGCCCCGGACGACGTGGACCAAATAAACCAAAATTTAGCCATCATCCCCTTCCCCGAATTTTCCGCCTCAGATTTACGTGACTATATGGGAAGAACCGTAGAAGAATCCCTTGCAGCCGTCAGGCAAATCACCGCCCTGCCGCTCCCCGTGGTATCTCCGGAAGAAAAAACCTCCGATACTAAAACCATATACCTGGGCCGAAATTTCTGGTCCGCCCTAATCCGCGGCGGCTACCAGGCCGCAGTATACATGATAGACATGATGCAAAAATAAAGAAGAAAAAAGGATGAAGAAGATTAACCACGGAGAGCGCAGAGATAACGCAGAGAACGCAGAGAGGAATTTAATGCTGAAACTCATTCTTTTTCTGTGTCCTCCGTGCAAATTCTCCGTGTCCTCTGCGGTATATCTTCTCTTCTTCCTCTTCCTCGCGGTTTCCCTCCCCGCCCAGACCCCGGCGTCATCCCCTGCAAGGCCCCTTTCCCTCGATGAAACCCTTGTAAGCCTCAACGCCCTGTCCGAAACCAAAGAAGAAGCCGAATTCCGCTGGGACCCGTTCCTGAAAGTGGGTGTCTTTACCGCGGCGGGGCATAATGCGGCCTTTTTTGCCGGTCTTTCCGGTCAAACGGGGTTCCTGCTCATCGACGGCAGGGAGTTTTTCACCGTTCCCGCTCCGTATCTTGATGGTGGAGAGCTCTTTTTCCCCGCTGTTTTTGCCGGGACGGCAAAAAACGCCCTGAGCCGGTATATCGAAGACGAAAAATCCCGGTTCCGCATCGCCGCCGTTATCGTAGACCCGGGACACGGGGGCAAAGATTCCGGTGCGGTGGGTAATTTTACCATTAATGGCAAGCCGTTCCGGTCGGTGGAAAAGGATATCACCCTGCGGGTATCAAAAATGCTCCATTCGCGGCTTTCCGGCGCGTATCCCGATAAGCGGGTCCTCCTTACCCGGACCGGGGATACCTTTCCCACCCTGGAAGAACGGGTGGTTATCGCCAATTCGGCGCCGCTCAGGGAG
>JAISJS010000243.1 GCA_031261385.1 Treponema sp. | reverse complement strand
ATACTGCCCCGAATTCCGGCGTAGTACTGCTCCCCGAGAGGGCAATATTCACCCTTGCAAACATGGATAACTATAACTTCTAGTGTAGTGTAATAAACAGAAGATAGAACCGCAGAGAACGCAGAGGGGTGCACGCGAAAGCGTGCAAACGCGGAGAACACGGAGTGGAGAAGACAAGAGAATTTGAAGTTTATTTGGTATTCTCCGCGTCCTCTGCGCCTGCTCCGTGTTCTCTGCGGTTTCTCTTCTTCTTTGTTTTAATTTAATGGAGGATAACGATGGCTGATCTTGACGGCATTAAAGTTGAAAAAAATTATCATTTGGATAAACCCTTTGCCACCGGCGGCAATTTTCATGTCAAAGGCGCGGCAAATCTTGACTGGGGCATGAAAAAACGGCTTACCAATATTTTTAATCCCAAGAGCGGCAACACGGTAATGTTTGCTTTTGACCACGGCTATTTTATGGGTTCTGTGTCCGGCCTTGAGCGGCTGGATCTTCTGATTCCCCAATTGATAGATCATGTTGATGTGCTGATGTCTACCCGCGGCGCGCTTCGTTCAAGCGTCAAACCGGGTTTCCGCAAGGGACTTGCATTGCGGGTAAGTTCCGGTTCTTCAATGCTCAATGACGACCTTTCCCATGAGGTAGTAGCCATGGATATTGAAGACGCTATCCGCATGGACGCGGACTGCATGGCGGTCCAGTGTTTTATCGGCGCAGACGGCCAGCTTTCCAGCATAGAAAACCTTTCCCGGGTGATCAATGCGGGAAACCGCTATGGTATTCCCAGCATGGGCGTTGTGGCGGTCGGAAAAAACATGGAACGTACCGCACAATATTTTAAACTGGCTACCCGTATTCTTGCCGAACTCGGCGCCCACATCGTAAAGACATACTACTGTGATGATTTTGAAGAAGTGGCCGCCGCGTGCCCCGTACCGATTGTCGTAGCCGGCGGAAAAAAACTTCCCGAAAAAGAAGCGCTGGAAATGGCGTATAATTCTATCAAAGGCGGAGCCGCCGGTGTTGATATGGGCCGGAATATTTTCCAGAGTTACCATCCTGCGGAAATGGCAGACGCGGTCGGCAAAATTGTCCACGAAAAATTCAGCGCCAAAGAAGCGCTTGAGTACTATACCGAAAGAACCAAAGGGTGACAAATAGCTAAAAATAGCAACCACGAAGGGGAAGAAGGGGGTCCGCGGATAGACGCGGATGAACGCGGATAAAGATGAAGAAAACCGCTAAGGCGAAGAAGGAGGAAAAGGCAGACTATATTCATTTATTCTTCAAGCAGATCTTTTTCGCTTGACGACAGCGCTTTGAGTATGCGCCGTTTAATTGCGCCTGAGTTTCCGGTGAATTCGGCAATGCGTTTGCGTACATCACGCCGTTTGGAGTTAACCCCAAACGGGCAGGTGCAGGCTGCTTTAAGGATATTTTGTTCTTCGGCGCAGGCGATAACTTGTTGTTCTTCAATGAGAAAGAGCGGGCGGATAAGGCTTACCGGGTATTTGCGGTAGCGGAGCAGGACCGGCATAGACAGAAGTTCACCTTTGGCAGTCAGGTTCATAAAAAAAGTTTCGATGATGTCGTCAAGATGATGGCCCAGGGCGATTTTGTTAAAGTTATTTTCTGCGGCATATTTTAAAAGTTCGGTGCGCCGCTGGGTGGAGCACCAGTAGCAGTTCATCTTTTCCCCTTCCTTGAGCCGCCCGATAACCGGCACAAAAAGATCGGTAAAGGGGATGCCCCATTCGTCAAGCCGTTCCGATAAGATTGATTTTTTGCAGCACGAACAAAAATCACTTGAGATATGCAGGGCGGCCAGTTCATAATTTTTTTTGACGGCGGGGCGTATGGCGGAAAGCGCCCATGCGAGGGTGGTTGAATCTTTCCCACCCGAAACGGCAATAAGAATACGGTCCCCTTCGTTAATCAGGTTCCGTTCGAGCACAGCCTTGGTAACAAGCTTTTGTACGATTGTGGATGCGCTGTTTTTGCGCAGGAAACGGTCAGCCATGTGTGCTTACCGAACACACATCCTGAATAACCAGGCTTGCAAGGATCATCCCCGCAGTTGCGGTAACGGTGACAGAGCTTCCGTTGATCACCTTTTTGGCGCTGCACCATTCCACCGGGGCGCCGGGATCGCTGCGATCACGTTCGGGGCAGAGGCAAAGAGCAGAGCCGCAGGCCACGCCGATCTCGCGGTGCAGGGGGAGCTGTTCATTGCTGTACACGGCGGTAAAGTTTCCGGTAAATCCCTGTTTCCGTAAGCCTTTGCGGATGAGGGCGGCCAGCGGGCAGCCTTCGGTTTTCCAGATATCGGCGGTTTTGATTCGGGTGGGATCAAGTTTTTGCGCCATGCCCATGCACGAAAAAAGTTTTGTCCCGCAGGAGGCCGTATAGTCGATTAGTTCAATCTTGTTACTGAGACTGTCGATGGCATCGATACAATAATCTGCTTTATCGATCCCAAAACTCTCTTCGCTCTCTTTTGAAAAAACTTTTTCCCAGGCAGTCACCGTACAACGCGGGTTGATTGCAAGCAGCCGCTCTTTGAGCGTTTCAACTTTGGAAAGACCGACGGTATTTTTTGTGGCCTGCACCTGCCGGTTGATATTGGTGATGCATACCGTATCTGAATCAATAATGCCGATGTTCCCCACGCCGGACCTTGCCAGTGCTTCGGCGCACCAGCTCCCGACGCCGCCGACGCCGAAAACGAGGACGCTGGTTTTTTCAAGGCGTTCCAGCGCCTCCGCGCCGGTGAGCAGGGCAAGCCGCTGAAAAAAAGGATTTACAAAAGGCTTTGTTCCTTGATTTACGCTTAAGTCTTCGTTCACTTGCAGTACCGTTCCTCTGAGGAGCAAAATCGCTCCTCTTCGCTGAAAATGCAGCCGCAATATTTCTGCATATATAATCCCATTTCGCGGGCTTTCGCCTGACCCTCCCGAAAGTACGGACGGAAATCCCGATATAAAAAAGGTACTTCGTATTTTTCGGCAATTTCTTCTGCAATCTTTTTAATTAAATCATGATCCTGATACGGACTGATAAGGAGCGTCGTACTGAAAGCGTCATATTTTTTTTCGGCGGCGTGTTCAGCCGTTTTTTCAAGCCGCATACGGTAACAGACGGTGCAGCGGGGGCGTTCTGTTTTGGAACCATTTTCCAAATCGGGGAACACCGCGCGGATAAAAGAACGGAGGCCGTATTCATCAATACGGGAAAGATTGAGGTTTTTTTCCGCCGCAAAAGAAACAAGGGTATCGCGCCGCTGCTTGTATTCGGTAAAGGGATGAATGTTTGGATTGTACCAAAATAGATCCGGCTGTATGCTTTCACCGGAAAGCGTCTCGGCGCATTTTACCGTGCACGGAGCGCAGCAGCTATGGAGCAGAAGCTTCATTTGGCAAGCTGCTGTTCAACTGCCCTTGCAAGCTGGTCGCCACAGGAAGTGCCCCTGCCGTCACAGTCCACGCCTTTAAGCTTTTTCACGAGCTCCTCTGCGTCCATTCCTTCGGCCATTATCGAGAGGGCCTTAAGGTTTCCGTCACAGCCGTCCTTAAATTTAACATGGCTGATTTTCCCGTCTTTAAGTTCAAACTGAATGTTTTTGGAACAGGTTCCTTTGGTTTTATATTCAATCATAATAGTAACAATATACCGAAAAAAGGGCGGATAGGCAATTAAGAGGCAGGACCATGGAAAAAATCAATAATAATTTCGATGATATCAGGCTCCCCAAAAGCGCCGGATTTAGCGGCAATGGAAAGATTTCCCGCCATGGCATGAACTATCCCCGGCCGGATTTCATCAATGGGAACAATAGAGTCAAACCCCAATGCTTCCATAATGCCCAAAAGGGTATCGCCGCCGAAAACAGCCGCATGGATATGACCTGTTTCCTCTATTATATTCTTTACCAGCTGTCCGAGCCCCTTTGATATACCATTCCCGGCATCTTCTGTGGAGGTGTTTTCTGTCGTGGAACCATCTTTGGTTCCAAACGACTCCGCAGTTCCCAGTATGCAAGCCCCTTTCTTGCGGAGCTGTCCGGCGCAGTCTTTTACCAGGTTTACCGCTTCCCCGCCTCCAAGCCATTCCGGCGAGCACAATTTTTTTCCTTCAACCGGTATGCCGCCGACACCCTTATCCATTGCCGCTTTAATCTGCCCTATTGAAACAGGATGACGGCTCCCGGAAACAAATAGAAGAGGGATAGGTGAATAAGGGAAGGCAGAGAAAATTCTTACCTTTTTCGCCTTATTCGCCTTTGCGGTTCGAATTTCTTCAGGAAATGGAATTACCCCTAAAAGAGCTTCCGCAAAACCGGCGCAGCCTGCCGTTGCATGGAGTAAATCAGCCCTTTTTAATGCCGCAGCGATATTCCGCATATCATCATTTGTGTTGCAGTCAAAAATTACTATTTCTGCCGTACTGTTACTGTTTGAAGCATAAGCAGGCTTTTCACCTAACGGGATAATTCGTACCGGGATTGATGATTCTTCGGTGATAATACCGGGAATAAAACTGTGTGTAACCGGGTTTAACGCATCGAAAGCGCTTTCGGTTTTATCAAGGGGAATGCCGTTTACAAAATGATGACCGCCTTTTGTAGTCCGGCCTAAATCAGGATAGGCGGGGATAAAGGGAATTGTTTTTTGCGGACCATTTTCAGCAAGGGCTTCCAGTTCTGCGCCTATGTTTCCCCGGAGCGTAGAATCGGTTTTTTTATAAACATACGGAATACCGGCAAATTTTTTAAGGCATCGTGTAATAACGGCCTCCGCCTCTGCGGGAGAGCAGCGCCGCGTATCGGTATTGATCACCAGCGCCTCAGCCTGCTCTGCAGCATTAATACGCCCTGAGCCGCCGGAAAATTTTTCGCTTTTCCCTGCGGCCGCCATTGATGCAAGTACACGGACTTCAATTCCGTTTTTTGCAAATTGAACGCCTGTATCCAGAGCGCCGGTTAAATCGTCTGCCAAAACGAGCAGGGTTGCCATACGCCATTATTGCATATTCGGGATCTTCAATGCTATCCTGACAGAAAGGATGGTTTCTGTGGCAGAACTTTCATTGAATACAGCGCAAAATTTTCGTCCTGTACTTGGTATCAGCATCGGCGACCCTGCCGGTATAGGCCCGGAAATTACGCTTAAGGCCCTGTCTCATGCGGGGCTCTACAAAAAGTGCGTGCCGGTGGTATATGCCGACAAAGTTGTTCTGGAAGACGCCGCGGTAATTACCGGAATGAATTTTGTTCTGAATAAAATTAAAAGCCCCGGTGAGGCGAAGGGATCGCCCGGGATCATCGACTACATCGATCCTGAACTTCTGCAAAAAGGGGATTATAAGCGGGGGCAGGTTGGCGTAAAGTCCGGAGACGCTGCTTTTCAATATGTAACGGCGGCAATTAAAGACGCTCTGGCGGGTAATACTGCCGGTGTTGTAACAGGTCCTATCAACAAAGAAGCCATCAACCTTGCGGGACATCATTTTGCAGGGCATACGGAAATTTTTGCCAAGTATACCAATACCACCGGTTATGGTATGCTCCTCAGCGCGGGAAATATAAACGGCGGCGCCGGCCTTAACGTGATCCATGTGACTACCCATGTTTCCCTGCGGCAGGCCTGTGATCTTATCACGAAAGAACGGGTTCTCAAGACCATTCGGCTTGCCGGCCTTGCCATGCAGCTCATGGGAAAAACACAGCGCCGTATTGCCGTGGCAGGTCTTAATCCTCACGCTTCGGAAAACGGTCTCTTTGGCGATGAGGAAAGTAAAGCGATTATTCCTGCCATTGAAGCGGCCCGTGCAGAGGGGCTGGATGTAACAGGCCCCCTTCCGCCGGATACAGTTTTTGTCAAAGCCCTGGGAGGGCAGGCTGATGTGGTGGTGGCCATGTACCACGACCAGGGTCATATCCCGTTAAAACTTTTGGGGTTTAAAATGGACAGCGGAGACGGCAGCTTTTCTCAAATGAGCGGCGTCAATACTACAATCGGACTTCCCATAATACGCACCTCGGTAGACCACGGAACCGCCTTCGACCGGGCAGGGAAGAATCAGGCCAACGAGGAAAGCATGGTAGAGGCTATCGAAATGGCGATCACGTTCGCGAGAAACAAGAATACTAACCACGAACTTCACGAAGGAGCACGAAGAAGATAGAACCGCAAACTCCCCCGCGAAAGCGGGTTCTTAATAAGGCGCAGAAGGAAAGAGTGTCCGCGGATTTTCGCGGATAGGAATTAGAAAAAATAGAAGATTAATATTTCCCTCTTCACCTTATTCACGGTTTATCTTCATCTTTATCCGCGTTCATCCGCGTCCATCCGCGGACCCCCTTCTTCCCTTTCATGTTTGTTCGTGAAGTTCGTGGTTAAAATTCTTCAGTATTACTTCAGTATTACAGCTCCGCAGCCTTCTTTTTTGCTTCTGCGATCCAGCCTTTAAGATCCCGTATCCTCGTTGCATCGGAAGGATGGGTGCTTAAAAATTCCAGAGAAGATCCGCCTGAGAGGACGCTCATCCGTTCCCAAAAGGGAACCGCATCTTCGGGGTTGTAGC
>JAISJS010000242.1 GCA_031261385.1 Treponema sp. | reverse complement strand
AGAGAATATTTTTTTGAGAGGGTTTTACCGGGCAGCTTGCCTTTTTTGCGGATCAGGATCAGGGGGATTTCCATGCGGGCGGCAAAGGGCGCGGCAAAAAGAAAACCGCGGGCCTCAATGGCGGCGACGGCGTCGATGTTTTTATCTTTGTAAATATCCGCCATTTGGCTGATGCAATACCGAAAAGCTTCCGGAGCGGCTAAAATACTGGTAATATCGTAAAAGAGGACGCCTTTTTGGGGGAAATCGGGGATTTTCCCGATATAATCGTCAAGATTTAAGGACACTTTTTACCCACTTTTTCACCGCCCCGGCTTCTTCAACTTTAGCCAAAAACGGTTCGCCAAGGGCGGCATCGCTGTCTTTTACAAGGCCGGCAAGGTACTTCAGCGTCTTTGCAGAATCGGCGGAAAAAACGCCGAACCGCCGTCCCGCCAGATTTATGTGCCTGAGAAGCTCCGAAATGTACGCAAATGACGGGGGATCGGATTTTTCACAGCCCAGAAAAATGATATCTGCCGGAAGGATATTGGCGCCGGAAAAATCGGAAGCCGTCAGGGTAACTACTTGATACCCTTCCAGGCCCGCAGAAATCGAAGCGGCGATCTTTTGGGTCGAACCGGCCCCATCAGTTACAATAAGTGCATTCTTCTTTTTTTCCACGATGATTAAGTTTAGCCCCCCTATCCAAATATGTCAATCTTTATAAAGTGCCTTCATATATCATCTTTTCGGCGCCGTCCAGGGTAACGGTGCGGTTTTCCTCGAACAGTTCCATTGCATCCGGAACATGGGCCACATAGACGATATTGGGGTTGATATTCCGCAGATATTCACGGGACAGTTCCGAAGCCCCTTCCAGGATAATACCGTTTACTATCCGTATAATCGGGGTAAATGATTCGTCCAGGGTATGGGTAAGGAGGATCTCGCCCCCCATGTTCCTGAGCCACCGGGACGCCTCATCAAGGTTTTTCGCCTTGATAACCCTGCCGGTGCAGCGTCCGCCAAAGCCCCGGCTTCCCCGGCCCAGAATGTTGCCGATTACATGCACCCGTATACTGTTGGTGGTTATCGGGGAATTGACCGGAAGACCTGCTACCAATACCACCTTGTCCGCAGGGGCGGCAAAGCCCTCCCGGATAGCCGCGCCGATAGCCCCCTGGATCATCGCCTCAGAATCTTCCTCCTTCTGCACCTCCACGGGGACTACCCCCCAGTACAGGAGAAGTCTGCGGCGGACTTTTTCGCTTGGAGTTGCCGCCACAATACAGCGCTGGGGCCGGTATTTGCTCACCAGTTGGGCAGTATGCCCGCTCAGGGTGGGAATAACAATGCAGGATGCACCAATGGTATCGGCAGTCCGCACCGCAGCGCCTGCAATCACCTGCCCCAGATCCTGTTCATCGGGAAGGGTAAGGCGGCGCTTGTGTATGTTCTCCCGGTATTCATCGGAACCCTCCACGGTCCGGGCAATACGATCCATCATCTCCACCGCCAATTCAGGATACGCCCCGTTAGCGGTTTCCCCGGAAAGCATTACGCAGTCGGCGCCGTCAAGGATCGCATTTGCCACATCCCCCGCCTCGGCGCGGGTAGGCCGCGGGCTGCGTATCATCGAATCCAGCATCTGCGTAGCGGTAATCACCGGCGTACCCTCGCTGTTGCAAAGGCTGATGATACGCTTCTGTTCAAGGGGCACCCGCTCCGGGGGAATCTGCACCCCAAGGTCGCCGCGGGCCACCATAACCCCGGCAGATACCCGGATAATTTCCTCGATATTGGCAAGGCCCTCATCATCTTCAATCTTGGCGATGACCTGCATATCAGAACCGATAGCGGCCAGGTACTTCTGCATGGTGGTAATGTCCTGGGCCTTGCGGATAAAGGAAGCCGCCACATAGTCCATCCCCTGCTCATGGCCGAATTTAAGGTCAGCCATATCCTGTTCGGACATGGCAGGGAGCCGGGTATGCACCCCGAGAATATTAACGTTTTTACGGCTCCCGAGTTCTCCCCCGGCGTCCACCCGGCAGCGTATTATCCGCCCTTCCAGGGCAAGCACTTCCAGGGCAAAAATTCCATCGGCAATAAGAATGCGGGCGCCGGCGCGAATATCATCAGCCAAAGCCTGATAGCTCATCGTGATCCGCCCTTTTTGGGTAAAAGCCCCTTCTTCGCCGTACCGGGCAACGGCGTCCGCCTCGGAAATCACCTCCAGCGTTTCTCCGGGAACCAGGTCAACAAGCGCATCGTTCCTGATACGACCGGTACGTATCTCCGGCCCTTTGGTATCCAGAATAAGGGCGATGGGGAAGCCCTCTGCGGCGGCGGCTTCCCTGACCCGGGCAATTTGCGGCCCCTGATAATCATAGCTTCCGTGGGAAAAATTGAAACGGGCCATGTTCATCCCCTTGCGGATCAGGGAACGGATCATTTCCACCGATTCGGTGGACGGTCCCATTGTACAGATGATATGGGTGTTTCGGTTTGCCTTCATATTAAAACCGCCTGTTTCACGCTTACTCCATTATAAACTTTTTTTTAATTTTTCTCCACCAGGTAGAGGTATTCTTTTACATGGAGATCCCGGTTCCGTAAATTCCGGCTGCCCCGAAAAGTGTTGTAAGGCGTTTCAAGAATCTCCAGTTTCCCTATCCTTTCCAGAACACCCCGCATTTCTTCCGGGGAAATAAAGCCTTCGGAATTAAAGGATATGATGAGGAATTTTGCCCGAAGCTTTCCGGCCAGATCGCTGAATGAGCGGAGGGCAGACTCCCGTTTGTTGTACGCCGATCGTATCCAGTCCGGGGGTATCCCCGAAACAGGGCTCAGTTCACGGGGCCGCCGGTACGACGTGATAAGATTCAGCATAAAATAATTTGAACCATAGGGGTGCTGATTATACGGAGGGTCGAGGTAGGCGGCGTCAACTTCGGTCACCCCTGCGGCAAGGACATTGGCATCCTCCCGGAAAATCTTTACCTCACAGTCAAAATTGCTCCACACGGGAAAAGGCAGTTCTATATCCCGCGTGATCCGGGTAAGCGCATCCCCGCCGGTCCCGCCAAAACAGCCCCTGCCGGTTTTCCGGTCCTTGTAAAACCCCTTGAAAATGCCGGCGGTATTGGCGTGGATCGAGGCTTCCGAAAGCAGGGGGGCGATAAAAAAATGACGCAGCTTCTCATCAATATTTTCGATGTACTGCCGGGCAGTATCCAGATACCGGGCATTCCGCGGGGTATAAAACACCCGTTCATGGTCTTTAATCTGATTCCCGTCTCTGGGGGCGTAGAGTTCCGCAATAAACCCCTCACGCAGGGGTCCCTGCCGCAGTCTGCCGGTTACGTCATCGAAAATGGCATGGAGTTCCGGCACATTGATTTCTGATTTATTTGCCAGATAGCAGCGGTTTATGGTTTCCGCATAGGCTTCGATGTCGTTGACAACAAGCAGCTCCGCATACTGTTTGAAATACCGGGCCGCCGCGCCTGACCCGCTGAACACGTCAAAAAGGCGGAGTTTTTCCCGGCCCAGCCGTTTTTTTACCCGATCAAGGGCGGTTCCGATAAACCCCAAAAGGCTCCGCTTGTTGCCGATATAGGTGATAAGCTGCCGGGTAAGAAACGCTTCGTTTTCTTTGCCGGTTTCCTGGGGTTTCAACACTTTGTTTTACTAGCGGCAAGTGGGCTTGGCCTACGAACCTCAACCTCCCTGTTTTGGCTCTCCGGCCCGGGGTTTAGTCCTGCCGGGGCCATCCATGGCCCCTTTTCCTCCCTCTTGGTCGGCGGACTAAACCCTTCAAGCCCACTTTCCGCATTATGGGATTTCGATGCTTTGTTTTAATTAGCGGCAAGTGGGCTTGAACCACTGACCTGACGGATATGAGCCGTATGCTCTACCAACTGAGCTATGCCGCCGAGTCACCTTTAGGTGACCAATACAATAACATTCCACTCGGCAAACGGCCCGCAGGGACGTATGCCGCCGAGTCACCTTTAGGCGACCAATACAATAACATTCCACTCGGCAAACGGCCCGCAGGGCAACATCATAAACTTAAGAGTTTTTAACCGCAAAGTCGAATAAGTCGAATAAGTTTTCAAGAGGTAATAGCCTCTTTTCTCTTCCCTTCTTTAACTTTTTCGACTTCGTGGTTATATAT
>JAISJS010000179.1 GCA_031261385.1 Treponema sp. | reverse complement strand
GGCGCATGAAGTACCCAATAGAGGCTATCCCGGATATATCGGTCAAGCTGCGCCCCGACAAGCCGCTCGGCAGGCGGCAACATATAGTGAACATTCGGGTTACAGGGACCGGTAGTGTTGAAGAAGCGGACAGGACGTTTCTCATCAGTTCTGTATACCATAATACTATTTTAGCACGCTGTATCTAAATGGACAAGGAGGTTCGCCCACAACAAATGCATGAACATGAAATTCAAAGAGAAAAAACCACGAACCACACGAAAACACGAACGAAAGTACAAAATTGTCCTTATTTTTTGTGTTGGTTCGTGTGGCTCATGTGGGATGGTGAAATAAGGATAGTAAAGATATAAAAACATTTCAAGCTATGATATTTCGCAGCGTATACCGGACATTCTACACGGCTCCAAAAAATCCCGTGTCAACAGTTACTTGATGCTTTTTTTGATTTTCGGTAAACTCAATTTATAGGGAGAGGGTAAACAGAACGTGCAGCTACTTAAAGACCGTATCCGCGCCGAAGGAAAGGTAATGCCCGGCGGCATCCTGAACGTGGGTAGCTTCCTGAACCAGCAGACCGATATCGGCTTGTACAACGAAATCGGCAAAGAATTTGCCCGGCGTTTTTCCGGCGTCAGGGTAACCCGAATTCTCACTATTGAGGCCTCGGGGATCGGCGTTGCCTGTGTTACCGCCCAGTATTTCAACAATGCGCCGGTGGTATTTGCCCGCAAGTTCCGGGCCAAAAATATCGATGAAAATCTTTACAGTACGGAAGTTACCTCGTATACCCATGGGGTTGATTATACAATCACGGTACCCCGTCCGTACCTTTTACGCGGGGATTCGGTGCTGTTGATAGATGATTTTCTTGCCAATGGCTGCGCCCTGGACGGGCTGGTCATGATTACCGAACAGGCTGGAGCGGTTGTGGCGGGCGCCGGAGTAGTCATCGAAAAGGGATTCCAAAGCGGCGGCAAACGGCTCCGTGAAAAAAACATACGGCTGGAATCGCTTGCAATCATCGACAAAATGAGCGTGGAAGACGGTATTAGCTTCCGCTAAAGGAACCACGAACAACACAAACTTTTCATAGTAAGTTAATTTCCAAGCCTTTTTGTGTGGTTAGTGTGGTTCGTGGTTATTATTTCCTGTTTCAGAGCAGATGCAGTTTCTGCCGGCGTCTTTTGCGGCATAAAGGCGCTTGTCCGCTGCAGAAATAAAATCGGCAACCAGCATATTCTTGTCAGGAACTACGGAGACCACCCCGATACTGATAGTGGTTTTTGTTTCGGTTTTTCCGTCGGCAGTGGGGATGCGGAGATTTTCAACACGGGAACGTATCTCCTCGGCGACTATTAATGCGGCGGCAATATCCGTATCGGGAAGGAGGACGCCGAATTCTTCGCCGCCAAGCCGTGCGGCAAGGTCACCGGAACGGCGGGCCGCAGAACTGAAAATACGGGATATCGATGTAAGCAGCACATCCCCCTGGGGATGCCCCCACGTATCATTATAGGTTTTGAATTTATCAACATCCATCATCATAAACGAAATTGGTTTTTTATCACGGATCGATCTGCGCCATTCAATGGACAGGCGGTCATCAAAACAACGGCGGTTGGGAATATCCGTCAGGGGATCCACAAGCCCCAGCCGTTCAATCAGGCGGATCTGGCGCACAATCTGGAGATGGGTTTTTATCCGGGCGATGACAATGCCGTTTTTGAAGGGTTTGGTGATATAATCCACCGCTCCCAAAAGCAGGCCTTTTTCCTCGTCCGTTTCGGTGGTAAGCCCGGTAATGATGATCACCGGAATTCCCCTGGTGTCCGGGGATCCCTTGAGCCGCTTGAGGACTTCAAAGCCGTCCATTCCGGGGAGGATAATGTCCAGCAGGATCAGGTCGGGGGGATCTTCGGCAACGCGGCAGAGCGCATCTTCCCCGGACTTTGCGGTAAAAACCGTGTATTCTTTGGACAAGATACCATTAAGCATCATAAGGTTTGATTTTTCATCATCTACCACAAGAATACTGAATTTGCCGGTGTCATCCATTTATTACCTTCCTTTGCTGATCCTGTCTTCGGTTTCCTGCTTGATACGCAGGAGCGTTTGCAGGGCGGCGGAAAAATCAAAATCCTCAATCTGTTTTACAAGAATTTCCCCCGCTCCATCCAGTGAGCGAAAACACTCTTTTATCTCCGGAATACATTCAAGGCTTCCGGTATTCCCCGATTTTACCATGGGCAGGAGCTTCCCGCAAAGGCTCTTGATCCCCTGGAGATCGGGAGCCTTTTCTGCAGTCTCGGGAGAAGCTCCATCAACGGCGCTGCCGCCCGCTCCACCGCCAAGCCCTTCACGCACAAGAAAAGCAAGCAGATTTTTCATTTCATGTTCCAGATCGGTGAGCTTCCCGAGGGCGGCGTTTAAGTTCTTTTCTCCGCCTGAGTCTGCAAGCGCATCTTCAATTTCCCCGGCGGGCCGCCTGACTTTTTCCGCTCCCAAAAGCCCTGCGGCGCTTTTAAGGGTATGGGCCAGGCGATGGGCGGTCGTTATGTCGCCCCCTTCCAGGGCATTTTTTATCTTTTCCGGATCATCGCCGTGATCTTCACAGAAACTTATGCATAGCTTTTTATACAGTTCCTC
>JAISJS010000131.1 GCA_031261385.1 Treponema sp. | reverse complement strand
CAGAGGACGCGGAGAATACCAAATAAACTTCAAATTCTCTTGTCTTCTCCACTCCGCGTTCTCCGCGTTTGCACGCTTTCGCGTGCACCCCTCTGCGTTCTCTGCGGTTCTGTCTTCTGGTGATTACACTACACTAGACGAACGAATTTAAAAACTTCGAGTTTTTCGGGTGGTTCGTGGTTATAAAAATCCAAAGTAAACGCCTACGGTACGTATTCCAGCCTTACCACCGTTACCATAGTGGGAACACAGAGGGAGGCGTCAGGCACAAAATTTACTTTTAAAATATCTGCCCCACAGGCTGATCGCCGTGGGCGCCGATTAGTTTCTGCCCTTTCGGATCCACGATAAGGTCCATGTTTTCCAGCGGGATGGCGCCGAGGAGTACTACTTTGGCGCCGGGGACTACCCATGGCTCACAGACCATGGAGCGATCCTTCCACCATACTTCTACCGGCTCGGTTATCTTACACATAACCTTTTCTCCGTTTGCCAGGGTAGAATCGTGTAAATACTTTGTTGTAAGCCCCAGCGCTTCCTGGACCGCCTCGTTGATAATCAGGGTTCCCGCGCCGGTATCAACGATTGACTGTACCGTTGTTTGCCGTATCTTTTCTTCGGTGATAAGCCCGTGCTCAACACTGCCTACATCCCACGCATTTTTCAGGGTGATTTCCGCAAATACTGTTCCCACCATTTTGCCTCTCTCCATAAGATTTATTATACAACCCCTTATATGGCACTGACTATGCGTTTTGCTTTAGTCTTTTTGAAAAAAAGTGAAAAAAAGATGAAATATTTTTGTTTTTTAGGTGACTGACACCGGTTTTGCGCCTGTTCAAAGAACCCGGATTATTGTAGAGTGATAAATATCTGCACCGGAAAGGAACCGCCATGAAACGCGTAAAAGGTTTTGCTATTCTTTTTTGCTTTGCGTGTTTACCTGCCGCCGCCGGTTTCACCCTGGGGTTTGACCTGAACGTATACGGCGGGTACGTTCCCGCAGGTAAATGGGGAGCAGAAACGTTACTACCCAGGTTCAGTACCGGCTGGGATTTTGGCGCTTCCTTTCATGTAAGCGGGGATTTTTTCCGTGTGTTTCAGGCGGGAGCCGGGGCGTATTATCAGGGTTCAATTCTGACGTACACCTATTCAGGCAATGACGCCCTGTTCAAAAAACAGGCCGCCGGTCCCGAAGTATATCTCCAGATTAATATTCCGGTGCTTCCCCTTGCCGTGTACGGCAGGGCAAGCACTGCGGCATGGGGCAGGGTAGAGTCCGAAGACGGGCATGACACCGATATATTTACCCGCGCCAATCTGGGGGGCGGTCTTTTGTATACGTTTTTTTCGCCTTCCGATAATTTTAAAATTCAGGCTTTTGGCGAATATATGCGATCCTTCGGCCAGGATGCAGGAGAAAAAATTGCCGAACACCAAATAAACATCGGCCTGCGCTTCTACCTGAACACACCCGGAGATACAGGCTCTTACAAAAATGAAACCACTGCTGCAGCGGCGCCTCCGCTGACGCCTTCCGGCGAAGATGAACTGCGCAGAAAAATTACCGCAGTGGCCCGCAAATATCTCGGCGCTGCATATGTATGGGGCGCCGCCGATCCGCCTTCTGCCTTTGATTGTTCGGGCTTTGTATTGCAGGCATATAAAGAAGGCGCCGGTATAACGCTGCCGCATTCATCAGCGGCCCAGGCGGCGGTCGGGCGTGAAGTAAGCAGAAACAATATAAAACCGGGCGACATTATTTATTTTAATGTTTCAGGCGGCGGTATAAGCCATGTGGCCCTGGTCCTTGACGACAAAAACATGATACACGCCGTGGACGTGGGAAAGGGCATGGCGATTACACCGCTTGACGACCCCTGGTACAAACCGCATATCGCCGGATATCGAACACTTTTTTCCGGCGGCACACTGTCAAAGTAACCGGAAGAACAGGAATCAGCCGCTACTTTCCGCCGCTTTTCTTGAAACTCAGCGGTTCCGCGCCCTTTTCACCGGTACCCTTGTCTGCCGTGACCACATCCCCCTCTTTAATTTTCCCGGCGATAATTGCCTTGGCCAGAGGATTTTCCAAGTCCGACTGTATGGTCCGCTTGAGGGGCCGCGCTCCGAATTGGGGATCGTAGCCCCGCTCGGCAAGGAGTTCCTTTGCGGCGGATGTGAGCTTGAGGGTTATTTTCCGTTCGGCAAGCCTTTCAGCGAGGCGCGTTAATTGTATCTCTACAATCTTGCCAATTTCTGCCTTTCCAAGCCGGTTAAAGATCACCGTCTCGTCGATGCGGTTTAAGAATTCGGGACGGAAATTTTCCTTGAGGGTTTCCATCAACGTGTCTTTAATGGCCTGCGGATTTTTTGCCTCAAGAATCAAATCCGATCCAAGGTTGCTTGTCATTATGATGATAACATTTTTAAAGTCCACCACCCTGCCCTGCCCGTCGGTAAGGCGGCCGTCATCGAGGATCTGCAGGAACACGTTGAACACCTCAGGGTGGGCCTTTTCGATCTCATCAAAAAGCACAACGCTGTAGGGCCTGCGACGCACGGCTTCCGTCAACTGGCCGCCTTCCTCATAACCAACATAGCCGGGGGGCGCGCCGATAAGGCGGCTCACCGAATGTTTTTCACCGTATTCGCTCATGTCGATACGGGTAAGGGCCTTTTCGTCGTTGAATAAAAAGTCGGCAAGGGTTTTTGCCAGTTCGGTTTTGCCGACGCCGGTGGGCCCCAGAAACAGAAAGGAGCCCAATGGCTTTGCCGCATCGGAGAGCCCCGCCTTGTTCCGGCGTATGGCATCCGCTACGGCGGTGACGGCGGCGTTCTGGCCTACCACCCGCTGTTCCAAAACTTTTTCAAGATCCAGGTACTTCTGTAATTCTCCGCTGAGCATTTTGGAGACCGGGATGCCGGTCCAGGTAGACACCACCTGCGCAATGTCTTCTTCACTCACCTCTTCCCGCAGCAGTGCGCCCTGCCCCGCAGAATCCCGCTTCTTTTCCATTTGACTGGTCAGCTGTAAAAGTTTTTTCTGCGCTTCGGGGATGCGGCCGTGTTTAACTTCGGCTGCTTTGGACAGATTTCCCTCGCGCTCCCAGCGGGTTTCCTCAATTTTGAGCTCTTCAATCTGCTGTTTGATTTCACGGATTTTTTGGATGTCTTTTTTCTCGGCGTCCCAGCGGGCCTTCATTGCATCACGCTCGGCGCCAAGGTCGGCAAGTTCCCTTTCAATTTTACCGAGCCGCTCTTTGGACGCCTTGTCCTCCTCGCGGGCAAGGGACTGCTTCTCGATGGAAAGCTGGAGTATCTTCCGCTCAAGTTTGTCCAGTTCCGTAGGCCGCGAATCAAGTTCCATTTTAAGGCGGCTTGCCGCTTCATCAACCAGATCGATAGCCTTATCGGGCAGAAAGCGGCTTGTGATGTAGCGATTCGACAAGGCTGCCGCCGCCACCAGGGCTTCATCCTTTATGCGCACGCCGTGGTGTACCTCGTACCGTTCCTGCAGGCCTCGAAGTATCGCAATGGTATCTTCCACCGAAGGTTCGGCGGTGTAGACCTGCTGAAAACGCCGTTCAAGGGCGGCGTCCTTTTCGATATGCTTACGGTATTCGTCAAGCGTGGTGGCGCCGATGCAGCGCAGTTCACCGCGGGCCAATGCAGGCTTAAGCAGATTCGACGCATCGGTACCGCCTGCGCCTCCGCCGGTCCCCACGAGCGTATGAAGTTCATCAATAAATAAAATAATATTTCCGTCGGCGGCCTGCACCTCATGTATTACCGCTTTGAGCCGCTCTTCAAACTCCCCCTGGAACTTCGCCCCGGCAATCAGCGCGCCAAGATCCAGCGCCAAAAGTTTTTTCCCCTTAAGGCCTTCGGGCACATCACCGGCGACGATACGCCGGGCAAGCCCTTCGGCGATGGCGGTTTTCCCGACCCCCGGCTCCCCGATGAGCACCGGGTTATTCTTGGTACGCCGGGAGAGCACCTGCATCACCCTGCGGATTTCTTCATCGCGGCCTATCACCGGGTCAAGCTTCTCCTGCCGGGCAAGGGCAGTCAGGTCGCGGCAATATTTATCCAGTACCTGATACTTCCCTTCAGGATTTTGGTCGGTCACACGGGTATTTCCACGGACCTGTTTCAGAGCGCCTAAAATGGCGTTTTTGGTAACACCCGCTTTTTTGAGCAGATCCGCCGCCTTCCCCTCGCTTGCCGCAATGGCGATAAGGATATGCTCGGTGGAGACAAATTCATCTTTTAAGGAAGCCGCTTCAGCCTCGGCTTTTGCAAGCACCCTGGAAGCCGCCGAAGAAAAAAGAAGCTGCGCCGCTTCCCCAAAAACCTTCGGAACCGCCGCCGTCAGTTTCTCGGTATCGCGTGTCAGTTTCGCCGCATCCGCCCCAACCCGCTCTATGATGGGCGTAACTATCCCATCCTCCTGCCGGAGGAGCGCGAGGAGTACATGTTCAATTTCAACCTGTGCATGATCCGCTTTTTGCGCTTCCGCAGAGGCGGCGTTCAGCGCCTCCTGGGCTTTGATAGTGAGCTTTTCGTAATCCATTTTTATATGTCCTTTTATATAAGATACAAAATGAACCGGTAATGGGCAAGCAGAGAATACAATATCCTATTATTTCTCTATGTTATTAATAACTTGTATTATTTTTCTGTTTTGGGTATAATACTTTGTTTATTAAGGAGGCTTTTTATGGCAACGAAAGTTATTTCTGTCAAAACGGTGGTGGCTATCGGAATTGGAGCCGCTATTATGTTTGTGCTTATGCGTTTTGTGGCGATTCCCTCGGGGGTTCCCAACACCAACCTGAACCTGTCTGCCGCCATCGTCAGTGTCTTTGCGGCAATTTTTGGCCCCATCGCGGGACTGCTTATCGCGTTTATCGGTCATACGCTGACCGATCTTACCTGGGGCGGTATCTGGTGGAGCTGGGTTATTGCCGATGCGGTTTTTGGTCTTATAATCGGTATCTTCTGGAAATTATTCAAAATTGAAGAAGGTGGTTTTGGGGTTAAGCAAGCCATTCTTTTCAACGTGATCCAGATTGTGGCAAATGCCATTGCATGGGTTGGCGTTGCTCCCCTTCTGGACATTTTGATTTACCAGGAACCCTCCGATAAGGTTTTCATTCAGGGGCTTACCGCCGCCGGTCTTAACGCCGCCGTGGTGTTGATCCTCGGAACCGCGCTGGCTCTGGGCTATGCCCGTACCAAGGTCAAGGCGGGAAGCCTGAAAAAAGAGGAAGATGTAGAAAATGTTGAAGATCAAAATATAAAAAACGTATCAAAATTTGATGGTGGACTATTATCTTTCATTGGTTGGAATATATTAGGTTGTTTATTAACAGTACTCACACTGGGTATTTGCTACCCGTGGGCTTTGTGTATGGTTTATAGGTGGAAAATTAATCATACGGTAATTAAGGGCAAACGCTTACAGTTTCATGGATCTGCCGTTAGTCTATTCGGACATTGGATACTATGGTTATTACTTTGTATAATCACTTTAGGTATTTATAGCTTCTGGATGTTTATTGCTTTAGAGAAATGGAAGGTCAAAAACACAGATTTTGTCGAAGACTAGTCCCAGAGAACATATTTTGTTCAGTACTTCTGCTTTTTCTACAGTAGTACCTGCCCTGGTTTTTAATAATTTTACCTATACTTATAGGGCACAGACTAAGCCAAGCCTGTACAACATCAACCTGCAGGTGGAACAGGGGGAAAAGATCCTCATCCTGGGGCCTTCGGGCTCCGGGAAATCCACACTGATTCACTGTATCAACGGTCTCATTCCCCACGCCTTTCCCGGCCAAAGCACCGGTTCATTTTCCATTCTTGGGAAAAATGCCTCCCAGATGGACCTATTCAGCATATCAAAAATAGTCGGAACCGTTTTACAGGACACCGATGGCCAGTTTGTGGGGCTTACCGCAGGGGAGGATATCGCCTTTGCCGCGGAAAATGACTGTATCCCGCTTGATGAGATGCACCGCAGGGTGCAGGAAGCCGCCGCCCTTGCCCGCATTGGGGACCAGCTAAAAAAATCACCGCAGGATCTTTCGGGTGGACAGAAGCAGCGGGTTTCGATGGCGGGAGTTTTGGTTGATAATGTCGATATACTTCTTTTTGATGAGCCGCTTGCCAACCTCGATCCCGCCGCGGGAAAAGACGCGATGGAAACCATCGACATGCTTCACAAGGAAACAGGAAAAACCATTATCATCGTTGAGCACCGTTTGGAGGATGTCCTTCACCGGCCGGTGGATCGTATCGTGGTAATTGATAATGGCAGAATTATAGCGGATCAAAGCCCCGCAGAACTTTTGGCATCGGATATTTTGAGAAAGACCGGCATACGGGAGCCCCTCTACTTAAGCGCCCTCCGTTATGCGGGGATCCCCGTGGTAAATACTATGATACCGGAGGATCTTTCCCGCATTGAATTTGACGGAGAAAAACTTAAAACGTGGGACAGCGGATATACGGAAACACCGGCGACTGATACTGCGCCGCCCCTTCTGGAAATTAAAAATATTTTTTTTAGTTATGACGGCAGCTCCCCGGTTCTCGATGATGTTTCATTTACCCTGTTGCAGGGTGAATCGGTAAGCCTTGTCGGAAAAAACGGAGCGGGTAAATCGACCCTGGCAAAATTGATCTGCGGGTTTTGCTGCCCGGATTCCGGTTCGCTCTTTTTTGACGGAAAGGACCTTGCCGATTTTTCCATCAGGGAGCGGGCGGAAAAAATAGGCTATGTGATGCAGAACCCCAATCAGATGTTTTCTTCCCCGATGATTTTTGATGAGGCCGCCCTCGCGCTGCGGACCCGCGGGTTTGCCGAAGGGGAAGTCCGGGACCGGGTACATGAAAGCCTCAAGGTCTGCGGGCTCTACCCGTTCCGGAACTGGCCCATCAGCGCCCTAAGCTTTGGCCAAAAAAAGCGGCTCTCCATTGCGGCGATCCTCGTAACCAATGTAACGCTGTTGATCCTTGATGAGCCCACCGCCGGTCAGGATTACCGCCATTATACGGATATCATGGAATTTTTGCGCGGGCTCAACAAGGCAAAAGGCCTTGCAGTCCTCATGATCACCCACGACATGCACCTGATGCTGGAGTACACTACCAAGGCGGCGGTCATTGCCGACGGAAAACTGATAAACGGCGGAACCACCGGTCCTGCGGACATCCTCAGTGACGATAAAATTATACGCGAAGCCAACCTGAAAAGAACCTCCCTTTACGATCTTGCGCTTCGCGCCGGTATCGATGACCCAAGGAATTTTGCACGGCGCTTTATAAACCGTGAACGGACAAACGGGGCGGCGCAGTGAAACACTTCATGCTCGGTTACATAGAACGTCCTTCTCCGGTTCACGCCCTCTCGGGCGCAGCCAAGTTTATTATTTTTCTGCTCTGGTCGGTATTGGCAATGGCGGGTTACAACACCAAAATTATGCTTGTTATGGCGGTCATGGGGATAGTAATTTTTATTATCTCCAAAATAAAATTCCGCGAGGTTTCTTTTATTTTCAAGATGCTCTCCGTGTTTATGGTCATCAATCTTGTCACCGTCTACCTTATTGCCCCCGAGCAGGGAGTCGCAATTTACGGTTCCCGGCATATCCTTGCACCGGGGATTGGGCGTTTTACGATCACCGCGGAGGCGTTGTTTTACGAATTCAACCTTCTGCTCAAATACCTGCTCATCGTTCCCGTTGCGATTGTTTTAATTGTCACGATCCATCCGAGCGAATTTGCCGCATCGCTCAACCGCATCGGCGTCCCCTACTCCATCGCCTATGCGGTAAGCCTTACCCTGCGTTACATTCCCGATGTACAGCGTGATTATGAAAATATCTCCCAGGCGCAGCAGGCCCGCGGCATAGAGCTGTCCAAAAAAACCTCCGCCTTCAAACGGCTGAAAGGCGCCGCGGCGATACTCCTCCCGCTTATTTTTTCGTCATTGGATCGTATCGAAGTGATAAGTCATGCCATGGAACTGCGGGGCTTTGGAAAACACCGGAAACGGACATGGTACTCAAGCCGGCCGTTTACCCGTGCGGACGGGATAACGCTCACCGTTGGAGCGCTGCTTTTCATTTTCGGCGTCTGGTTTACTTTTAAAGACGGCAGCCGGTTTTATAATCCTTTCTTACAATAATTACTCATTCCCCATGCAGGTTCCGACGGCAAGCGCCGTATCGATCATGTAATGATCCTCCGGAACCGTTTTAACTTTTCCCGCAGGAACGCTCAGGTCCACGGAACCCACATCGTTACCGATAAGGGCCGCCATTCTGCCGTACTCACCCTTTGCCAGAAGATCCGCCGCCACAATTCCGAGGCTTGTGGCAAGAACCCGGTCTGACGCGCTGGGTATGCCGCCCCGCTGCATATAGCCCAGCACCGTGGCGCGGGTTTCCATACCGGTCTCCGCTGCAATTTCCCGTGCAAGGCGGTACGCAATGGAGGGGGTCACCGTTTCTGCCCGGAATTTTTTGCGATCCTTTTTTTCCATTTTCGATTCTTCAACAGAGAGGGCCCCCTCGGCAACCACCACAATCGAAAATGTTTTCCCCGACCGCGCCCGCTCTTCCAGATGACGGCCTATAACTTTTATGTCATACGGAATTTCCGGAATCAGGATGATGTCCCCGCCGCCCGCAACCCCTGCATACAGGCCAAGCCAGCCGGTCTTGTGCCCCATGAGTTCAATTACGATGACCCTTGAGTGGCTTTGCGCAGTAGAATGGAGCCGGTCAATCGCATCGGTGCCGATGGCTACCGCCGAATTGAAACCAAAGGTCCGGTCGGTGCCGACGATATCATTGTCGATGGTTTTGGGCATGCCTACTACATTGAGCCCCTCCTGAAAAAGCCGGTACCCCGTGGTATTGGTACCGTTCCCCCCAATGACCACAAGGCAGTCCAGTTTGAGCCGGTGATACGTTTCCTTTATCGCGGTGACCTTATCCCCTGCAATATCGTTATCAGCTCCCGCAGCATTTTTAAAGGGTTTTTCCCTGCTTGCCCCGAGTATCGTTCCTCCGCGGGTGAGGATTCCCGAAAAATCAACCGGCCTGAGTATGCGGGTATTTTCCTCGATAAGCCCCCGGTACCCGTTGGCAATCCCAATGATGGTCATGTTATACCGGTCATACGCCGCCCTGCAGACGCCCCGAATAGCGGCGTTTAACCCGGGACAATCACCCCCCGCAGTCAGTATCCCGAAAGTCCTGGTGGCGCTCCGCCGGATAGTCCCCATGCTTACTCCTCGTTATTAATACCATACCTTAAATTGACAAAAAAGAAAACCCGGCGTACTAACAACTAGAGAAGATATAACCGCAGAGAACGCGGAGTTATACACCGAGAACACAGAGAAATTGAAGCGATTTAATATTCTCTGCGTCCTCCGTGTAATTTCTCCGTGTACTCCGTGGTTAATCCCCTGTTCCAGTATCTGTTTAAGTCAGAACACTAGCAAATTCATGTTTTTTCCATTAAAAATAGAGTATGCACCTTTTGAAACGCACAAATATTTTATTTATTTTTCTTATTTTTGGCATTATTCCTTTCTCACTGAATGCTCAAACGATCGCTTCCGGTTCCCAGGCGCGAAAAACCGGATCGCAATCCGGAAAAACCGGAACAAATTCCCAATCAGGAAAAAGCAGCGCTGATTCCCCGTCACAAGAAAATTCTTCCGCACAAAAAAAATCTCCGGCTCAGAATAAATCCCCGGAACAAAAAAGTCCTCCCATCGCCCCGGCTGACTGGCCGTTTATCATCGGCGCCGATGAGGGGCTCTACGGTATGGATCAAAATGGAAATTCCGCGCAGCTCTGGACAGCAGGTTCCGTACAGAAAATACTCCATACAGACAGTTCATGGTTCATCCGGAGCAGTGAAGGAATTTTTTCTTCCACGGACCTTGTAAACTGGGAAAAACGCAGCGAAGGTCTTCCGGTAAAAACCATCAAACTTTTTCAGGATGGTAAAAAATCTTTTGTCCAGACAGTACAGGAAATAAAGGATCTGGAAATAAATCCTGCAAACAGTGAAATCCTGGTTTGCGCTACCAAGGATAACGTTTATCTTTCACGTAACGGCGGACTGTCGTGGAAAAATATCGGCGCGCCTTCATTCAGAACCAACGGCATCAAGGCGGTGGGTGTTGGAAACTTTCCCGATCTTACGGTTTTTCTTTCACACAGTATCTATGGACTTTTTTACATTAACCCCGATGCGGTTTCTCCCCAATGGACAGAACTCAATGACGGCCTTGAAACACTTGAAACCACGGGAAACGCCGATGAGGTTTCGGATATCGCTGTAGTGCTGCCTTTCACGGCAAATGGGGCTGCGGACAGTTATGCTATCCCTTCAGTGTATGTGTCGCAAACGTTTCGCAGCAGAATCTATTCACTGGACTGGAACGCCAAACGTTTTTCTCTGCTCTGGAAGGGTGATGGAACTTTTGGAACCGTCGATTCCCTTGAAGTTAAAAATGATCGGCTTTTGTTTATCCGGGAAGGGGCTGCAGCCGATCTGTCTCTGACCGATCCGTTACACGCACTGCTCCCCCGCACGGATATTCTCGATCTGGTACATTCCATTCCGGAGCAATTAAACGTACGGCCTGCAAGCCTTATCATCCAGGACAAAAAGAACGGCGGCGCGGATGAAACGGCATTAAGCGAATTGTGGCTTTTGGACAAAGAAAATCTTGCCGGCAGGGATAAACGGGCCATGAACCACGAGGGACTGTACCTGCCGGTGAATCATGCCATGGACAGCGAGAGCCTTAAACCGTATCTGGATATCATCAGTGAACGGGGCCTGGACATGATCGTCATCGACATGAAAGATGATTACGGCCGTCTCCGCTTTACTCCGAATAATCCCGCCATTGCCGAAAAAGGCAGGGTATTTAGGCCGCTGGATATTGATACGTTTCTCGCCGGTATGAAGGCCCGCGGAATTTATACCGCCGCCCGGATCGTGGTATTCAAGGACCCGGAACTTGCAAAACGGGCCGAAGAAAAGTACGCCATTTGGGACGCCGCGTCGAACAAAGCCTGGACGGGCTATTACATGGAAGACGGTGAAAAGAAATTTTACGATGAGCAGTGGGTCGATCCGTATTCGGAAGAAGTCTGGGAGTATATCGCTGCAACCGCTGAGGAACTCCACAGCCGGGGCTTTGACGAAATTCAGTTTGATTATATACGCTTCCCCACCGACGGCATCAATCTTTCCAATATAAAATGCCGCGCCCAGGATCCCGGCATGGACATGGAAAGCGCCATCGTTTCTTTTTTACGGCACATACGGCGCCGCATTGACGCCCCCATCTCCATCGACATTTACGGCGCCAACGGCTGGTACCGCACCGGCGCCCGCACCGGCCAGGAAGTTGAACTCCTTGCCCCCTGGGTCGATGTGATCAGCCCCATGTACTACCCAAGCCATTTTGAGCAGGACTTCCTCGCCCAGTCCCCCGCAGAAATGCGCCCCTACCGGATTTATTTTCAGGGAACCCAGCGCACTTCCCGTATCGGCAGAGGCAGGATCATCGTGCGGCCCTACGTGCAGGCTTTCTACCTCAACGTTTCCTACGACCGCAAATATTACGATACCGATTATGTCCGCCGCGAAGTTGAAGGGGTCCGCGCCGCAGGAAACGGCGGGCTTACGTACTGGAACAATTCGGGCAGGTATGACGATATACCGTAGTTTAGTTAGTGAGGTTCGTGGTGACTCCTCAGCAGCAGACGACCGTAATATTTTCAGATCCAGTCAGCCATTTAATCCGTTCCTTCCAGGAAGGTTTATCAGGGCGGCGGTCAAATAT
>JAISJS010000126.1 GCA_031261385.1 Treponema sp. | reverse complement strand
CAGAGGACGCGGAGAATACCAAATAAACTTCAAATTCTCTTGTCTTCTCCACTCCGCGTTCTCCGCGTTTGCACGCTTTCGCGTGCACCCCTCTGCGTTCTCTGCGGTTCTGTCTTCTGTTTATTACACTAGCTGTTTATATACTGCAATCTATACAGCCCCGCATAGAGCCCGTTGGCTTTAATAAGTTCTTCGTGCTTTCCTTCTTCGGCGAGGCGGCCGTCATGAAGCACCAGAATACGGCTGGCGTTTTTGATCGTGGAGAGACGGTGGGCGATTACGATTGAGGTGCGGCCCGAGAGGACCTTCTGCATTCCCATCTGGATGAGGTGTTCGGTTTCAGTGTCGATGGAACTGGTCGCCTCATCAAGCACAACGATTGCCGGATTATGGGCGATTACCCGTGCAAAACTTAAGAGCTGCCGCTGCCCCGATGAAATATTTGCCGCTCCTTCGGAGAGCACGGTCTTATACCCATCCGGCAGGCGTAAAATAAAATCGTGGGCATAGACCGCCCTGGCGGCTTCAACAATTTCTTCTTCACGTAAGGGGAGCCCCAGGCTGATGTTTTCCGCCACCGTACCGGAGAACAAAAACACATCCTGCAATACGGGCAGTACGGAACGGCGCAGCTCCGCCAGAGGAAAATCCTTTATCGGAACGCCGTCAAGTCGTATTATGCCTGAATCAACATCCCAAAGCCGGGCAAGAATATTGGTAATGGTGGTTTTCCCAGCCCCGGTATAGCCGACAATCGCGGCAGTTTCTCCGGGGTTGACGGTAAAGCTCAGGCCCTTAATCACCTCTTCACCGCGCTTATAGGAAAAATGTACATCATCAAATTCGATATGACCGCGAACCATGCCTTCCACCGGATGGGAACCGGTATCGGGAATATACTCATCGGTATCAAGGAGCTTGAACACCCGTTCGCTCCCCGCCATTGCCGACTGGAGCAGGGTATACTTTTCCGCGATATCCGTCACCGGAGAAAAAAACATCTGCGCCAGATTGATAAAGGCGATAAGGACCCCAAGCGACAGGGAAAGCGAGAGGGCCATATTTGCCCCCACGGCGATAATAACCGCCGCAGAAAATGTGCCGAACCATTCAACAATGGGCCTGAAGGTGGCAAACACATACATCTCCCCAAGTTTTGCGTCCAAAAGTTCCCGGTTCCGTCCGGCAAATTCCCTGCCGCTCTTTTTCTCGCCGGTAAAAAGCTGAACCACCTGCACTCCGGCAAGGCGCTCGGCAAGATAGGCAAACACCTTTGACGATGCAATCCGCTGCTGACGGAACGCATCCCGGGCCTTTCTGCGGCTTATCATGGTCAGAACCAGAACCGGCGGCAGGGTAATAATAAGGGCTATTGCCATTTTGGGGGACAGGATAAACATCGTGACCAAAACACCGGCCATGATCGAAAGGTCCTTTAAAAAAGCCACCAAAACCGATGTAAAAAATTCGTTGATCGTCTCCACGTCCCCGGTAAGCCGGGTAACGATGCGGCCCACCGGATGCCGGGAAAGAAAGGCCGTTGACTGGGAGGCGGTCTTTTTAAACAGCGAAAGCCGCATATCCTTCATAACCTTTTGGCTCATCAGGTTCGTGGTCCAGGTCTGGGAAAAAGTAAAGAGGAACACCAGCAGCAGCGCGGCAAGGAATATCAGCACGGCCTTTTTTATTGCGGCAATATCGGCATAACGTACTGCGGCAATTTCCTTTGCAGAAAGCGTAGAAAGATCGCCATTCCGTATCGCAGCGGTATTCCCGTCGTTTATAAAAAATCCCGGATACAATGCAAGGATGCCGCGGGCAGAACTGTCCGCCGGTATTGAAAACGCATACCAGCTTTCATCCTCCAGAATACCGGCAGTTTTAAGCTCTGCTTCTGCCCCGGCAGGAATTTTTAACCGCTGATTTTGTTTGATAAAAAGACGGTCTCCAATCCGCATCGCGCTTTTTGAACTATAAAGCTCTTCCAGGGCTGCCTGAGACCCAAAAGAAAGAACCACGGAGGAAAAAGGTAATTCTTGAATTTCTTTTCTTATCTGTGTACTCTGTGAATCCTCTGTGTCCTCTGCGGTTACATTCTTAACGCAAAGAAAGCGCGGCAAAATCGCATCATCAATTACCTGCTGCTGAAGCACGGGAATATACAACTCGCCAAGGGTAGATATAACAAGGGCAACAAGGGTGCTTATTACGAGGAACGTATACGGCTTGAGGTAGAAGAGGATACGCTTGACAAGATGGCTGTCGTAATCTCTGGTGACGTTATCGGTTTCAAAATAATCAGCCACGGTCCGTCTCCTCATCGTCCTCAAACGATATATTCTCATCTAATTGCTGAAGGGCTGCCATCCGCGCATAAAAGCCGCCTGCCGCCAATAATTCCCGGGGGGCGCCGTATTCTGCAATGCGGCCTTTATCAAGGACGACTATCCTGCCGGCGCTGCGCAGGGTAGAAACCCGGTGCGAAATAATGATCGTCGTTTTGCCCTGCCGCGCGCGCTGCAGTTCCGAAAGAATGCGCTGCTCGGTCTCGGCATCCACCGCGGAAAGGGAATCATCCATGATAAGAAACTCACTGTCCATAATAACCGACCGCGAAAGGGCAACCCGCTGTTTCTGCCCGCCGGAAAGGGTCAGGCCCCGCTCCCCGACAAGGGTTTCCCAGCCCAGCTTGAAATTATCAAGGTCCTTTTCCAGCGCCGAAATTTCCGCCGCTTTTTTTAAGGAATCCTCAGAGGGGTTATCAAGGCCGTAACCGATATTGTTTTTTATCGAATCCGAAAACAGATAGCTGTCCTGGGGGGCCGCCGCAAAAAGTTTCCGCAGGGCGGCAATATCCCATTCCCGCACATCAAGTCCAAAAATCTTTATACTCCCGGGCGGCGGATCGATCATCCGGGTCAGCGCCTTAATCAGGGTGGACTTTCCCGATCCGGTGCGCCCCATAATTCCAAGCCACTCGCCGCGCCTGATCGTAAGGTTGATGTTTTCAAGTGCCGGCGGCATGTCACTTTCTTCACTTAAACGATAAGAAAAATTTAAACCCTGTATCTCCACCGCAGGAATATCTCCGCCTGTCGGCGCTGCGGTACGGCTGTCATCGCTTTGCCGTATCGACGGCTGCGTATTAAGCACCTCGTTTACCCGGCTTAAACTCACCGCGCCGCGCTGGATCATGTTCACCATAAACCCCGCGCCCATGATGGGCCATATCAGCATCTGAAGGTACCGGAACAATGCTACAAGGCTCCCCGGGCTCATGTTTCCCTCCACCACCCGGATTCCGCCGACAAGAAGCATGATAATAATGGTAAGTCCGGAAAGAAAACTGACCAGCGGAAAGAAAAAGCCGAAGATACGGGTCAGCGACATATTTGCCGCGCGGTAATCGTCATTGGTATCGGCGAATTTTTTTATAAACCACCATTCCTTTACAAAAGACTTTACCACCCGGATTCCCGCAAACGTTTCCTGAACCGTATCGCTCATCTTTGAATATGCTTCCTGCGCCCATCTGAATTTTTTCCCCACGGCCCCGCCAAAGATAAGAATCAGCACGGTAATAAAAGGCAGGGGAATTACCGCCAGCAGGGCCGAATCGGGATCCTGCACAAACATGATGATAAGGATCGAAGTCGCCATGACGATAAAATCCACCAGCGCAACAAGCCCCATGCCGATAGCCATGCGCACCGCGTTAAGATCG
>JAISJS010000050.1 GCA_031261385.1 Treponema sp. | reverse complement strand
CCCCCCCCCCCCCCCCCCCCCAGATGGATACGAAGTGCGAACCATGTTTTACCCCTCCTTTAGGGGGATGGGGAGAGTGTAACACAGAGGGCAAACAAATTCAATGCGGGAGGCGGGAAGGATCCAAAAAGTGTCCGCGGATGAAGAAGGAGAGAAGAAACCACGAACCACACGAAATTTTCTCCTGAAATTTTATATTCGGTCGTTTAGTTCGTGTGGTTAGTGGTTAATTTCCCCAAATTGGTGACTGACACCGGAACACCCTTAAAAGGTGATATGCCCGTTAGTCTTTAGTCCAAGTGCCGTCAATCACCGGCCAGCTAGCACAGACCAACCCAACTGTAGTAGCGTCTCCATTGAACGTATAAATTATATCCCCGTCCCAACTTTCTTCAGTCCAATCATCAGATCCCTCCTTCAAATGAGTCATATGCATAACGAAGGTAGTGCTTTCCTCGACAATGGTAAAGGTTCCTTTTTCATAATAGGTCAGATCAGGATCATCATTTGTGTATGATGTATAATAATAATTATTTCCCGTAAAAACGTATTCCGCATCACCAGTAGTCGCACCGTCATGATAGGTACCTTTCCATACCCCCTGAAATTTTGCCAAATCGGTGTTCGCTTTCCAGTGGGCATACACGGTGATATTCCCTGATACGGTGGTTGCGGCAGTAAATTCCGTGCCGCCGCTTGCCGCTGTGTACCAGCCATCAAAGTCAAATGGATCTTTTGTTGGCTCGGTGGCGGGTAATGTGCCGACGGTGGTGGCAGGTTCATTTACGGTTATTGCTGCGGGGTTTGCGTTGGTATTGCCGCCATTGTTGTTGAAAGTTACGGTGTAGCTGTAGGGGTTGTCACTGGGACTATTACCGCCACAGGCCATAAAAACCAAACCGATAGCTGCTATCATTAAAAGAGCCGTCTTTAAAAACCATTTCCTATTCATTTGTTTGTTCTCCTTTTGGCATATATCGTAATGCCTTATTATTAATAATATAATATATACTTAGATAAGATGCAATACGAACGAGGGGTTTGGACACGACAAACGTATGAATACGAAATCCAAAGAGAAGAAACCACGAACCACACGAAAACCCGAACGAAAGTACAAAATTGTCCTTATTTTTTGTGTTAGTTCGTGTGGTTCGTGGTAAAATTCTTCAAATTCAAAATTGCTATTTATCCGCGCTGCCCCGGAGATTTGTTGCAAGTTCTTTCCAGACCAGTTGATCTCTTTCGCATAACGTTAAAAATTCCGCCTGCCTGCCGTAAGCTGAAAGTTCAATAAAATTGTCCACCCGCTCTTTGAGATTGTCAAATTTCTTTTCGTGGAAGCAAGTAATCCATGAGGGGAGTTTCTTACATGATTCAAGCAGTTTCCCGTAATGCGGAGCGCAGAGCCCGCCGGAAGCGGTAATTGCATCACGGAGTTCTTTTTCATCCGCGCTGTCACCTGCGCAGCCGGCAAGGAAACCGAGGTACTCAAATTCGATCCTGTCCCGTTCCGCACATACCGGACACTGCGCTTTGGGCCGCCAGGGTTTCCGTTTTTTAAAAGACAGTATCCTGTCCTCCAGAATATCCCTGCCCAGGATGGCGACAGCAAGACCGTCCCGGAAAGAGACAAGCGCACGTGAATGAGAAGCGCAAAAACCGCCTGCATCGCGGTGGACCTTGCGGAAACCCCGGTCTGCAACATGCTCAAAGAGCATATTGTCGATGTACCGTTCCGCCCGGTCCGATACAATACGGCAGAGGGGACAACCCGGTTTGGCGGCGGCGTCACGGAGCTCAAAAAAATTGATGTGCCGTTCCGCCATGCTATTTCCGCACTTCTATTATTCCATCAGTATGAGCGATATAAACCACCGGTCGTATGCGGGTGAAAAAGCCGTTTTCCACGACACCGGGGATACCGTTCAATTCGGTTTCAAGGGCGGCGCTGTCTACCGGAAAAGGAAACCGTATGTCCAGCAGCAGGTTCCCGTGTTCGGTGATAACCGGCCCCGCCTTCCGCACCGCTTCCCGCAGGAAGACCGCCGCGCCAAGTTTTTCCAGCGCCGCTGCCGCCGTGATCCGCGCTTCGGGGATTACCTCGATGGGCACGGGAAAAGCGGTCCCCAGGTTTTCTACGAGCTTTGATTCATCGGCAACGATCGCGTATGCGGCGGAAGCATAGGCGGCAAGCTTTTCAATAAGCAGGGCCCCGCCGCCGCCTTTTATCAAACGGTTTTCAGGATCAATCTCATCGGCGCCGTCAATGGTAAGATCGAGACTGCCGCCGATTTCTTTGGCGTTTAAGGCGTATACCGGAATGCCCCATTTTTCACACGCTATGCTTGACTGAAAGCTCGTGGGAAACGCGAGGATACCGGAAAGGCTCCCCTCTGCCATAAGCTCCCCGACCCGGCGTATCACATGAATTGCCGTGGAGCCGGTCCCGAGCCCGAGCTTCATGCCGCTTTTGACGAGGGCCTCCGCCGCCGCCCTGCCGGCGTTTTCTTTCAACGCTTGCTGCTCCATGTACACACCCCTACCCAAACCGTACCCGCGATAAAAGCTGCGGGGGAAATTCTTTTCCCATAAATTGAGTATACTGATAACGGGCCTGACGTATAAGCATATCGTACCCGTTAAGGGTCCTGCAGCCTGCCCCGGCAGCCCGTTTTAGAAAAGGGGTAGCAGTGGATTTGTACACCAGGTCCATCACCTTTTCACGGCCTGAAAAACTATACATCACCAGCGGGTCCTGCAGGTCGCTTCCTTCCATTCCCGCAGGAGTTGTTTGAATGATGATGTCCTGGTATTTGTCCATCAGCTCCACCCCCCGGTTATCCAGCGCTCCCCACGCAAATTTGTACGGGATCGCAAGACTCCGGGCGCGGAGAGCGGTGCGGTTCAAAATAAGCGCCTTGCCGCCGAGCCGGTGCACTTCGGAGGCGACCGCTTTGGCAGCCCCCCCGGCCCCGATAATGGTAATTTTTTTGCCGCGCAAATTTTTTGCCCCGATAAAATCCAGCAGGGAATCGGAAAACCCCAGGGTATCCGTATTTGTCCCAAGCCATCCCCCGGAAAACCGGACCAGCGTGTTACACGCCTTGATAGTATTTACCGTTTGATCTTTTTGAGAAAGGTACAATAGAACCGCCTCCTTGTAGGGCACCGTTACCGATACTCCTTCAAGGCCAATCTCAGCGGCAAGTTTCATAAAGGATTCCATTGAGTCCGCAGGGAAGGGCACATAGACGGCGTTGGTATTTTCCAGATCAAAAATCGTATTAAAGAAGATCGGGCTTCCGGTATACTTGAGGGGAAACCCTACCACGCCGAAAATTCTGGTTTCCGCATTAATCTCCCGGAAGCGGTACAGTTCCGACAGTTCTTTGGCATCCATCTGGCCCGGGGCAGCCGCCGGAGCATCATCCTCTTCAAGCGCACTGGTATAGCTCAGGAAGGACCCCATTTTCTCGGCGAGTATCCGCGTGGGAACGCCATAGGGTCCCATGCACAAAAGTATCTTATCAAGCTTTGCCGTTTCTTTTCCCGCCTTAAATACCCGCCATACATCTTCGGTGGAATGGGGTGTCACCGCCATCTTGATAAGTTCATCACCAACATGGCTCATGCTCCGGAGCCGTCCCGCAATGTCCGCGTCAACTCCCCGGGTGTTGTGGTATGAGCGGATGATCCGGGTGCCAAAGGTGCGGGCCGCTTCCTCAAGGCTTGGGACATTCAGGTCTTCCTCCAGATCCACGTAGGCAAAATTCCGCCGCCGGTCCGCATCGGCAAAGGCAAGCCCCCGTGAAAGCAGGTTGATCCGCGACCCTTCCCCGCTGTTGTAATGGCCCCCGTCTTTATTCCGTCTGATGGTCAGTATCACCGGGAGCCCCGCCTGTTCAGGAAAACGCCGGATAAGAAAACGTTCATCCGGCGCAAGGCAGTCAACCCGCAGTTCAGCCAGGTCCACATATTTCCGGTATTTTTCCAGAATCGCAAGGTTCCGTTCGAGGGTCTTTGCCGTTAAGCAAAGGCATAATTTTGCCATGTAGTGTTCTTCCCCTTAAAAATCAGGCCGGAAAATAAAAATTTCCTGAACCATGCCTTTCGTATCAAAATTGCACCGCAGCACAAGAGGCCAGCCCCTGCCGCCCTTATTGGGCAAGGTCCACCGGAGATGATCGATGTGATCCTCCCCTTCCTCCCCCGCGATCAATACCGCCGCCGCTTTGGGATCTCCCTGTTTGATTCCATACGCCGCCTTGACTCCAATCTGCCAAACCCGGTCAGAAGCAACATAATAGTCCCCGTCATTGTACACGAAGACCACATCATCCTGCCATTCCTCTGCGCCTCTGGCAGCATACACCCTTTTTGGGGGGCCAAACCGGTTCAACAGGGCCTCCAGCGTAAGCCCGACAAGGGCGCCGGGGTCTGCGGCAGGCAGCTCCTGCGCCGGAATTAGCGGGGAAGCGCCCAAAAGGAGACACAAAAAAAAGGCCGCATACCGGGTTCCCATGAATTTAATGTACCGAAGGACGGGGTATATGGCAAGGGAGGAAAGATTGCATAATTCTGCAACTATTCAGCGGCAAAACGGTCTTAATTATCAAATGGTTGATCTAAAAAAAATGACCCTGACGGAGCTTTGCCTCCGCTCGGCGGAAAAGTACAAAAACAGGCGGGCCTTTCAGATTTATCGTGACGGACAAATTTATGCCCCGATAAGTTACCGCATGATGGGAATCCGTTCACGCCAATTCGGGATGCTTCTGCAAAGCCTTGGGGTACAGCCCGGAGACCGGGTGATGATTCTGGCGGAAAACTGCCCCGAATGGCCTATTGCATGGTTCGGCATCGCCTTTGCCGGAGCGGTGGCGGTTCCGGTCCTTACCGATTTTCCCACCGGTCAAATTAAAACCATCGGCGAACACTCGGGGGCGACGGTCCTTTGTGTCACCGAGCGGACCGCCCCCAAGGCGGAAGAACTCGATCCTGCAATCCCCCGTATCCAAATTGACGGACCAATGACGATAGCGCCGGTAACCATACAGGGAATCCGCAAAGAACTGTTCCTTAAAGAAATTAATCCGCAGGACGATGAGCAGAATTTTCCCCGCCGTGAGGAGGATGATCCTGCGGCAATTATCTACACGAGCGGTACCACCGGAAAAAGCAAAGGGGTCACCCTCTCCAACCGCAACCTGATCTTCAACGCCCAAAGCTCCAACACGGTCATCAAACTTTACCCGCGTGATCGCTTTCTTTCAATAATCCCCATTGCCCATACCTATGAATGTTCCATCGGATTCCTTACCGCGGTGATAAGCGGTTCTTCTACCACGTATCTTGATAAACCGCCTTCCCCGGCGGTGCTCCTGCCGGCGATTCAGGCGATACGGCCTACCGTCATGCTGACCGTTCCCCTTATTATCGAAAAAACCTACCGGGGAAAAGTGCTCCCCGCCTTACGTTCAAACCCGCTGTACAAGTTTCCGCTTACCCGCCCTCTGGCGCGCAAGGTTGCCGGAAAAAAACTTATGTCCGCTTTCGGCGGATCGATCCGTTTCTTCGGTATCGGCGGGGCGCCGCTGTCCCCCGATGTAGAAGATTTTTTGCGGCTGGTTAAATTCCCCTACTCCCTTGGATACGGCCTTACCGAAACTGCCCCGCTTATCGCCGGCGCGCCCCCGTTCCACTTTCCCGCACATTCGGTCGGCCCGGTTCTGCCGGGGGTAAAAGTCCGAATCACCGGCGGAGAAATACAGGTTCAGGGCCCCAATGTAATGCTGGGCTATTACCGGGATACCGATGAAACGGCAAAGGTTTTTACCGATGACGGCTGGCTCAAAACCGGCGACCTCGGTTACCTGGACCCGAAAGGTCAGCTGTATATCAAGGGACGGAGCAAGGCGCTTATCCTCGGCCCCTCGGGGGAAAACATCTACCCCGAAGAAATTGAAGCCCTCCTCACCGCCTCCCCGTTGGCAGAAGACGCCCTGGTGTATGCCGACAGCCGCGGTACAATTATGGCGATGATAACCCTGAAGGCAGCTGCAGCGGCTGAACCGGCGCTGCAGGCCATCGCAGGTATTGGCGCAGCCCTTGAAGAACTTAAAAAGAAAGTAAACAAACAACTCCCCTCTTTTTCAAGGCTCAGCCAAATCGTTATTCATTCAGGCCTTTTTGAAAAAACCCCCACCGGTAAAATCCGGCGCTTTTTGTACCAAACCGCTTCGATCTAAGAAGGATAAGCCGCAGAGGGCGCAGAGGCAGGAACGCAGAGTTCGCAGAGATTATTAAGAGTAAAATTGAAAGAGAGAATTTTAAAAATCCTTTTTCCTCCTCCGCGTCCTCTGCGCGAACCTTTGGTTCGAAATCTCTGCGTACTCTGCGGTTAATATTCTTTATAATTGATCCAGCGACAAAGTTTCCGTAACGGGACGAACCGTTTCGCGGTACAGTTCCCGGTTGAGCATGGAGAGGATCAGCGTTGTCTCTATGGGGAGCTTGTAGGGAACGGTAAATTCGCCGCCGGGGGATTCTGCGGCTATGAGAAGGACCCGTTCACCCGAGGGAAGCT
>JAISJS010000396.1 GCA_031261385.1 Treponema sp. | reverse complement strand
CCTATTCTTATGGTGGCGGGGTTTATTCAGGCGGAACCTTTACAATGAGCGGCGGTGAAATCAGTGGTAATACATCCCGGGCTGTTAGCGGCGGCAGCAGCTGCAGTGCCTATTCTTATGGCGGCGGGGTTTATTCGGCCGGAACCTTTACAATGTATGGAGGATTAATCAGTGGTAATACTGTTTCCAGTTCTTCATGGGGCAATACTGCGAGCTATGGCGGTGGTGTGTATGGCAACTTTATCAAGACCACGGGGAGTAATGGTACGAGCGGCATCATCTACGGCAGTGATGCTACCGTTAATTCGTTAAAAAACACAGCGGGTGTATCGGGTGATGCGGTATATTGTTCCTCTGAAAAATATCGGAATACCACTGTCGGCGAAACAGTCAGTCTTTCTTCCGGGAATACAGATAATTGGATCGATTTGTAAGCGATAGCTGCTTATTATTACCCGAAAATCTTCAGGATAAGAAACACCGTTGCTACGGCCCAAGGAGCGCCAGTGGGATAATATGTACGCCGTCTTTGCGGGTATAGGCGTATGGGCCTGAATTTATCACCATCTTAACGACATGATATTCGGGGAATTGATTTGTAAGCCAATGAAGGTGCCGGAGTTCAGTGTCAGTTATAGTTGGTGCAATTTTTACTTCAACAGCGATTATTGTTTTTCCTTTTTCAATAATAAAATCCACCTCGTGATCTCCGGAAGAAGTACGGAAATGTCGCAGGCGGGCACTACATGCCAAGGCGTAAGTTTTCAGGCTCAACGATGTCAGAGCTTCAAACAGACAGCCGGTTATGGTTTTTTCTGGTGATCCCAAAGGCGTTATACTGGTCCCCTGTAATAGCCGATCGGGAGTAATATCCAGGAGCCGCGCACTCAGAGCCGGGTCCGCCAAAAAGTGCTTCGGCGTTTTTCCAAGGTACTTAAAACTTGTCCCTCCGGGCAGCCAGGGCTCCACTTTGTCGATGAGCCAGAGAGACTCCAGGGTATCCCGGTAGACAAGGGTAGTATTTTTGGCGGGCTTGTTATGCTCCCCCGGCGTAGCGGCATCAAGGATAGCCTGGTACGAGGCAGTACCGGCGGTTGCCGCCGCATAGGCGCGCAGCCAATTGCGTAAAACATCGGGCTTGCGGACCATCTGCCCCATTTCAGGAAATTCCCGGCTCACAATATTGTCAATATACCCATCTAACTGAGCTTCCTGCGCCCGCCGGGAAAGAGTTCGAATCCCCGGAAAACCGGAACAGAGTATCTCCCGTAAATACTCTTCCAGCTTCAAGGGACTTTGCCCATCAATAACCGCCGTACTGTCTAACAGATTGATGAGAGAAACTGTTGGTTTAACCAGGCCGCGTTCCGCCATGGAAAGGGGCCGCATCCGCAGACGGACAATACGCCCGGCGCCGCTATGGATATTTGCATCCCGGGGAATAGCTGAACCGGTCAGTAAAAACTGACCGCCCTTATTATTCTGATCAACCTGACGGCGTATATAATCCCATACCACAGGAAGCCGCTGCCATTCATCAATAAGAAGCGGCTTTTTACTGCGTTCCAGCAATTCGGGAGAATTCCCGACAAGTTCCCTGGTAACCGTATTATCCATTTGCAGTGTCTCGACGGCAAGACATTTGGCAGTCGAGGTTTTACCCACGGCTTTTGCCCCTTCAATGAGAATTGCCGGCAGTTCCTCTGCAAGCTCCCGGAGTGTCTGGTCAAGGATACGCGGTTGATATTTCTCCATCAATTACCCCTATTGCGCCAATTTTTGGCATTCTATTGCGCCAATTTTTGCCTTTCTATTGAGCCAATTATAGGGTTTTTATTGAGCTATTTCAAGCAATGAACCGCTAATTCCTGAAACTGTGTATCGGCGGCGGAATATGCCCTCCCCGCTGAATAAAAGCGGCGCTTCCCGCTTTGTTTACGTCCATAACCGGCGCGCCGCCCAGGAGACCGCCGAACTCGGCCCAGTCACCGGCTTTCTTCCCCGGTACCGGGATAACGCGGACGGCAGTCGTTTTACCGTTTACCATGCCGATCGCCATTTCGTCGGCAATGATCGCAGAAATTGTTGCGGCAGGGGTATCGCCGGGCAGGGCTATCATATCAAGGCCTACCGAACATACGCTGGTCATTGCTTCAAGTTTATCAAGGCTTAACTTTCCATCCCGCACTGCGGCAACCATACCCTCGTCCTCGGAGACAGGAATGAAGGCGCCGGAGAAGCCGCCGACATGGGTCGACGCCATGACGCCGCCTTTTTTTACCATGTCGGTAAGAAGCGCAAGGGCGGCGGTAGTTCCGTGGGCGCCTGCGGATTCAAGGCCCATTTCTTCGAGTATGCGGGCTACCGAGTCACCTACTTCCGGGGTGGGCGCAAGAGACAGATCCAAAATACCGAACGGGACGCCGAGGCGTTTTGCCGCCTCCATTCCGACGAGCTGTCCCATACGGGTAATTTTAAAGGCGGTTTTTTTGATAACGTCGGCAAGCTCATCAAAACTTGCGTCCTTGTGGTTTTCCAGCGCGGCTTTTACCACGCCGGGACCGGAGACCCCTACGTTCAGACAGCTTTCCCCCTCCCCTACTCCGTGAAAGGCGCCTGCCATAAACGGATTGTCCTCAGGCGCATTGCAAAACACCACGAGCTTTGCGCAGCCGATACCGTCACGATCGGAAGTTGCCGCCGCAGTTTCCCTGACAATTTCCCCCATGCGGCGTACCGCGTTCATGTTGATCCCGCTCCTGGTCGAAGCAACGTTCACCGAAGCGCAGACCCGTTCCGTGGAGGACAGGGCTTTTGGAATCGAATTGATAAGCCGCGTATCTCCTGTGGAAAATCCTTTCTGCACAAGAGCGGAAAATCCGCCGACAAAATCGATCCCGAGTTCCCCGGCAACTTCATCCAAGACTGCGGCATAGGGGCTGTAATCTTCATCGGCAGAGGCGCCTGCAACCAGGGCAACCGGCGTAACCGAAACACGTTTATTGATAATGGGGACGCCGTATTCAACCTCGATATCTCTGCCGGTTTTTACAAGCGGGCCCGCCACACGGAGCAGTTTTTCCCGGATTTTTTTCCGGGTCTCATCCCCGGAGGAACTGGCGCAATCAAGCAGTGACACCCCGAGCGTAATTGCCCTGATATCCAGTTTGTACCGGAGAAACATATCCAGGGTTTCTTTTATTTCATACGGTGTGAATAACATTTTATATCCTGTGCATTGCACTGAAAACTTTTTCGTGCATCACGCTGATTGAAACGCCCATATCGCTTCCCATTTTGGAAAGTTCCTGCTTGATTGTTTCCAGCGCCTTTGCGCTTGATGACAGGTCTACCATCATCATCATTACAAAACTTCCCGAAAGGATAGTCTGACTGATATCTTCGATATTAATATTCCGTTCCGCCAGAAAAGCGCTCACGGCGGCGATGATCCCGACCTTGTCGGACCCCACCACGGTAATAATCGCATTCATAGTAACTCCTGTTTGGCGCGGTCGGCTGGCCGCGCAGTTTAATCGAAGCGACTTTAGTCGCATTACTCCTAATCGCCGCTTATTTTATGTTCGGTAAGAAAAAGATCCAGTACCGTGAGAAAAAGGATCACCACCATGGGACCCAGGATAAGGCCGTTAAAACCGAAAGCGCTTATCCCGCCGAGGATCGCAAAGAAAATGATCAACGGGTGTAACTGGATGCGGTCTTTTAAAAACATCGGGCGCAAAAAATTATCCAGCAGGGAGATAAAGACTCCGGAAACCACAAGAAATAAAATTCCTCCGAAAATATCACCGGAAAAATTCCTGACAAGGCCAAGGGGGAGCCAGACAAGACCGCCGCCTATCATCGGGATGAATACGCAGATAAACGTAATGCCCGCAAACACCAGCGCGCCCCGCACGTGAAAAATGCTGAAGATAATATACGCCATTACCGCCTGAATCAGCGCGACCATAATATAGCCGAAAAAAAGGTTCCGCGTTATTTCCATGAACTTTCCGGTCAGCGTGCTGATGTATTCCCGTTTTATCGGGATAGCATGCAGAACAAGCTGCGCAAGATAGGGACCGTCGGCATAGAAAAAGAAAAGGCAGAAAATCATCAGTACAATACTGAATATAAACCCGCCGATATTCCGTGCAATATTGCCGCTCATAAGCAGCAGGTTCTGCAGTCCCGATGTTAAATACCCCATTATGTGCTGCTGTATATCGTCGCCTGAAATATTCACCTGATTAACACTTATGTCCCGTATAAAACGGGCTATATTATCGAAGAGTTCCCTGAGCATCTGCGGTTTCTGGTTAAACAGATCCCTTGCGTACCGGAGGAGTTCAATTATCTGCCGGGAAAAGACCGACGCTATAAGCGACAGCGGGATAAGGATCAGTATAATGGTCCCCATGGCAAACACACCGGCCCATACACTTTTCAGGATCTTTCCCCTCGTGCTGAGTAAATTGGTCTTCTGTATTACCTTGTGGTGAAGGGGGCTTAAAACCACATACAGCAGGGTGGACCAGAGGAGTACCGTAAAGAACGGGGCAAAGAGGCGGCATACCGCAACAAAGAGGACGATGAGAATCCCCCCAAAAACATAGGTCTGTATGTTCCTCTGAGGCGGCTCCTGACCGGGGGTCTGTTGGATTGAATCACTCATAAACCTGCCAATATCCTTTCCGCTTCTTCCCTGCCGGAATAGGCGGCATTACGTTTTAATAGATCCTGCAAATGTTTTTTTGCCTCAGCCGTGCTGCCAAGGCTGATACAGGTCTTTCCCAATTCAAACAGGGCGTCCCAATTATCGGGGGCCACCCGCAGTACTTCCTGATAGGCGATGCGGGCCTTGGCAAGATCTTCGGCGCCGACACAGGCGCGGGCCAGGTTAAGCCGCGCCGTGGAATTTCCCGGTTCGCTGAGCAGCGCCCGCTCATAGTGTTCAACGCTGGCGGTCCAGTTTTCCTGTCGGGCGTACAACTGTCCCATGTTATTGTTGACCTCAAAGTTGGCGGGCTCTATTTTGTACGCTTCCAAAAGATACTTCAGGGCTTCGCCGAGAAGGCCGTTGTCGGTGTAGATGTGTCCAAGGTTGACACGCGGTTTTACATAGCGGCTGTCCAGGGCCGCTGCCGTTCCATAGGCCCTGACCGCTTCTACCTCATGGCCCGCCGATTCTTCGGAAAGGCCCAGGGTATAGGCATAGACCGCATTTCCCGTATCGCCGTCAGCGGCCCGTTTTGCAAAGCTCACCGCTTCGGTATTTTTTTTCAGCGCGAGCTTTACCACCGCCATATTGTAATTGGTCTGCGGATCGTTGGGCGCGGCCTGCAGGGCTTTGGTAAACGAAGACTCCGCCGCAGTAAAATTGCCGGCGTCGCTCTGAACAGCTCCGAGTTCCCGGAGAGAGGCCGTATCGTTGGGGCTGTATTGCAGGGCCTTCGTAAACGCCTCAATTGCCCCGCGGGTGTCTTTTTTTGCGGCGAGTATGCGGCCTATTTCCCGGTGGGCCACCGCATAATCGGCTTTTACCGACACTGCCCTGCGGTATGCGGCAAGGGCTTCATCCTGTCTGCCCAATGCGCGGAGCGTGCCGCCCAGGTTGTACCAGGCAGGTTCAAAGTCCGCTTTAAGCCGCGCCGCATTTTCAAAGGCAGAGCGGGCATCGGCATACCGCCGGCTGCTGAAATACGCGCGGCCCAGGTCAAAGGCATACACATAATTATCGTTATCGAGCCGGGAGGCCTCGGCAAATTCTTTTGAGGCTTCATCCCACTGGCGTCCGTCCCTGCTGATTTTTCCGAGGGTATAGTGGGGCAATGCCTGGGACGGATCGCGGGCAGCCGCTTCCCCTGCAAGGCTTTTCGCCTGCTCCGCGGCCTCTTTTCCAATGGCGGCATCGGGATGACGACCGTATACATCGTTCTACGCCTCCGCCATATCGGAAAGTTTTTGCGAGGCAAAACGGGGCTCTCCCGCCGGGAAACGGCTCCGGGCGTCGGA
>JAISJS010000271.1 GCA_031261385.1 Treponema sp. | reverse complement strand
CAATCAACTGTTCAACTGAAGAACTGAAGGAGATGAGAATATGGCTAAAACTGATATAGATAATTGCGACTGTACAGTAATTCACGAGGATGTGGTTAACCGGGTGCGGAGGAAGATGCCGGAGGAAGAAACCCTGTTTGAGCTTGCCGATTTGTTCAAGGTTTTTGGGGATTCTACCAGGGTCAAAATCATCAGCGCCCTGCTGCATTCGGAGATGTGCGTGTGCGACATTGCCGCCCTTTTGGGGATGAGCAAGTCGGCAATTTCCCATCAGCTTAAAGAGCTGCGGCAAACAAAGCTTGTTAAATACCGCAGGGACGGGAAAGTGGTATTTTATTCGCTGGATGATGACCATGTAACGGCGATTTTCAAACAGGGCCTGTCCCATGTTTGCGAAGGCGATGATCGCGGCTCCGGGCGAAGTTCAGCGGGAAGGAGGAAGGCATGACCATGCAATTTACCATGGAAGGGCTTTGCTGCCCGGTTTGCGCTTCCAAAATCGAGGAAGGAATCCGTAAACTTGACGGAGTAACGGCTGCGGCGCTGGATTTTTCTACCCAGCGGCTCACTATGGAAATAGCCGATCCGGATAATTCAAATTTACCGGCCGCGAACCACATCATTGAAAAAGCAAGGGGTATTGTCAAACAGATTGAAAGTGACGTGGTAATGGTTGCGCAGGAAATTCCGGGGCGGAAGGCCGCAGGGGCGGGCGCAGTAACAGCCGCTGAAACGGCGGAAGATCCGGATGAAGATGAAGCCGGAATGGCCGGAAAAAAATGGCTGCGCCGCGCCGGTATGGGCGCAGGAGTTGTGTTCTTTATTGCAGGGCTGCTTATTGATTTTGGTGTTTTTGATCTTGGCCGATTTACCGGTGGTAACTATATAGAGCTGGCGGTTTTTCTTGCGGCGTATCTTTTGATAGGCGGCGAGGTGCTGCTCCGGGCGTTTAAAAATATTTTCCGGGGACAGGTTTTTGATGAAAATTTTCTGATGAGTCTTGCCACGATAGGGGCTTTTGCCATAGGCGAATATCCCGAGGGTGTTGCGGTGATGCTTTTTTACCAAATCGGCGAGGCGTTTCAGGCAATGGCCGTGAGGCGTTCCAGGAATTCAATTTCTGCGCTGATGGATATACGGCCCGATTTTGCCAATATAAAACGGGACGGCGAAATAAGGCGGGTAAGCCCCGATGAGGTACAGGTCGGGGAATGTATCGTGGTTAAGCCCGGCGAAAAAATCCCGCTGGATGGAGTTGTTGCAGAGGGTAGTTCCGCGCTGGATACCTCCGCCCTGACCGGAGAAGCGCTGCCACGGGATGTGACCGTTGGCAGCGATGTGCTCTCCGGATCGATTAACAAAAGCGGTCTTTTGCTTATCACGGTGACGCGGGAGTTTGGCGAATCAACGGTTTCAAAAATATTGGAAATGGTACAGAACGCGGGGAGTAAAAAAGCGCCGATAGAAAATTTTATCACCAAATTTGCCCGCTACTATACCCCCGCAGTGGTAATTGCCGCGGCGGCTCTGGCATTTATTCCGCCGCTGTTTTTACCCGGCGCCGAATTTGCCAATTGGCTGCGCCGCGGTCTCGTGTTTCTCGTCGTGTCCTGCCCCTGCGCCCTCGTAATATCTATCCCGTTGAGTTTCTTTGGCGGCATCGGCGGCGCATCAAAAAACGGTATCCTCGTAAAGGGCGGCAATTATCTTGAAGCCCTGAATAAAGTTGATGCCGTGGTTTTTGACAAAACCGGAACCCTTACCCGCGGAATTTTTACCGTGACGGAAATACATCCTGCAGAAGGCCGGACCAATGATGAATTACTTTTTCTTGCCGCCGCCGCCGAAAGCAGTTCCAATCATCCGATTGCCCTTTCAATACAGAAGGCATACGGAAAAGCCATAGATTCACAGCAGATAACGTCATATGAAGAAATTGCCGGAAAGGGAATCAGGATAGAACTTAATTGCAGCAATGGAAGCGCAAAAAATAAAATCGTATTGGCAGGAAACCGCCGTCTGCTTGAAGAAGCAGAAGTCAGCGGCATGGATTTGGCCCGGATCAATGCGGATGATACGGGAACCATCGTTTGCATTGCCGATAACGGGTTGTATGCCGGATACATAGTCATTGCCGATGAAGTAAAACCGGACAGCAGGCAGGCGGTGGCTGATTTGCGGAAACTGGGAGTGCGCCAAATCGCCATGCTTACCGGGGACAACAGGGCCGCCGCCGAAAAGATAGGCGCACAGCTCGGCCTTGATGCGGTGTATGCGGATTTACTGCCCCATCAAAAAGTGGAGCAGCTTGAGGCCCTGGAGCAGAACAAACAGGGCAAGGGAAAGCTTGTTTTTGTCGGCGACGGTATCAATGACGCCCCGGTACTTGCCCGCAGCGATATTGGTATTGCCATGGGCGGACTCGGCGCCGATGCGGCAATAGAAGCCGCCGACATCGTCCTTATGACCGATGAGCCTTCAAAGCTTACCCAGGCAATACGCATTGCCCGGCGCACCCATGGCATTGTAATGCAGAACGTGATCTTTGCCCTCGGCGTAAAAGCGGTAATTCTCGCCCTGGGAGCCGCGGGCATTGCCACCATGTGGGCGGCAGTCTTTGGTGATGTGGGTGTTGCCCTTATCGCCGTGTTAAATGCGGCCAGAGCCTTGCAGGCCCCGGGTGCAAAACGTTCTTGACAACGGCGGGCCTTTTTGTTTAAAGTAACATGAAAGGGAAAGCATAAATGGCAGCTGAAAGAAAAAAAGTCCTTTTAATAGATGATGATGAAATTCAACTTTCCATTGCCAAACTTGCGTTACAGGGCGAATATGACATCCACACTGCCAAATCCGGCAGGGAAGCAATAGACTATTTACTGCTGGGTAATGTGCCGGATTTAATTCTGCTGGATATACTCATGCCGAAAATGGACGGGTGGGCAACGTTTAACAGAATACGGGCGATAAGCCTTTTAAAAGAAGTTCCGATAATATTTTTAACCTCGGTAACTGATAAGGTAGAGGAAAAACGGGGGCTCGAAATGGGAGCAGTTGATTACATAAGAAAACCGTATAACACAAGCGACCTGCTGGAAAGAATCAGGGAAAGAATATAATCGTAAAAAAAAGCTGCCCCCGGCTGTGTACATTGTTTCACACGTACACAGTGGGGAGCAGCTTAAATTTTTATCCGGCAAGCAGCCGGTTTAACCTTTTCACAAAGTCTGAAGGGTCTTTTAATTTAATCCCTTCCACCAAAAGCGCCTGATCGAGCAGAACGCCTGCCGTGTCGGCAATGCGCTCCTCGTCATCGACGCCCTTGAGGGCCGCCACAATCGGGTGATCGCCGTTTACTTCCAGAATCGGTTTAATATCGGGCATTTCGGTTTGACCCATGGCTTTCATCATTTGGGCCATCTGAAGGGTAGGATCGTTTTCGTCGGCGACGATGCACGAGGGGGAATCGTGGAGGCGGCGGGAAAGCTTTACTTCCTTTACCCGGTCGCCCAAGGCCTTTTTTATTTTTTCGATGACGGGCTTGGCCTCCTTTTCGGCGGCCTTGTCTTTTGCTTCGCCAAGCTCCTCGTCGGCGCCGGCGCGGTTTACCGCCTTAAGTTCCCATTCTTTTGTTTCGTCGCCGTTCTTTTGGCTGTAGCGGCCTACGGCGGGAATGACGATATCATCAATCTCATCGTCCATTATAAGGACTTCGATGTCCCTGGCCTTGTATGCCTCAAGCAGCGGAGAAGCGCGGAGGGTTTTCTCGTCGCCGCCGGTTATGTAATAAATGTGCTTTTGATCAGACTTCATCCGGGAGGCATAACCGGCAAGACTGGTCCAGCCTTCGACGGTGGTGCTCTTAAACCGGACCAATTCCGAGAGGGCTTCACGGTTTGCCCAGTCCTGATAGAGCCCCTCTTTGAGAGGGCGGTTGTACTCTTTGACAAACGTCTCCCACTTTTCTTTTGCCTCACCGGTATCGCCGGAAGCGGCGTCTGCCAATGCTTTGAATTCCGAAAGCAATTTTTTTACCGAGCCGTTTTTGATGTTGAGGAGGACCTTGTTCTGCTGGAGTATCTCGCGGCTGACGTTGAGGGGAAGGTCCTCGGAGTCGATAACGCCGCGGACAAAACGGAGCCAGGTAGGCATCAGTTCCTTGTCATCATCGGTGATAAAGACCCGCTTAACATAGAGTTTTACGCCGGGTTTGTAATCGGCATTGTACATATCAAAGGGGGCTTTTTTCGGAATATAAAACAGCGTCGAATATTCCAGGGTTCCCTCGGCCTTGGTGTGAACATGGAAAAGCGGCTCATCGGTATCATGCCCAAGCTGTTTATAGAATTCGTTGTAGTCCTCGTCCTTAAGCTCGGACTTGGGCCGCCGCCAGATCGCCGTGCCGGAATTGATACGGTCCGTTTTGGTTACCGAGCCTTTTTCCTTGCCCTTGTCATCAAATTCTTTTTCGTCATAGGTAAGGTAAATCGGGAAGGCCACATGGTTGGAGTATCGTTTGATAATGTCTTCGATGGACCAGCGGTTGGCAAATTCGGCGCCTTCTTCGGTCAGGTGGAGGATGACGGTCGTCCCCTGGGCGGCAAGGGCGTCGTCGCCGGAAACCTCTTCAAGGTCGTAATTATCCTGACCGCCGCTGG
>JAISJS010000267.1 GCA_031261385.1 Treponema sp. | reverse complement strand
AGTTCGGTCCGCTTATAGTTCTGTTTTGCATTCTCTACCCGGTCGCTGATAATCTGAATCTGCCGGTTGATATCCCGGAGAGCAGGTTCCACAAGGAGGATATTGTCTTCAACACCGATGCCACCCATGTCGCTAAAAACTTTTGCGATAGCCCTGGCATCGCTCACTGCATAGCGGAGCATCACCCTGCCCCGGCCTCCGTTGTTGGAGCCGATAAATATGCCGAAGCGCCGGGTAGTATTTTCCATAAACCCTTCCGGGGAGGCGGCAAAAGCTCCCTGGAGAATTAAAAAACCAAAACAAAGAACCACAGTGATTTTTTTCATAATTACCCCTTCAGCACTGTTGCTGTCTTCAGCATATACTCTTTGAATACCGCCCGGCTCCGCGCTGCCGCAGTCCCGGGATTTTGTGCAAGAAGTTTTGCGGATTCCAGCACCGTTCTTACATCCAGGGGTGTATCACTCACCACAAAAAAGAAAATCTCAAAATCCGGCGCATCATCCAAAGTATATGCCTCATCGAGGGCCGTCTGCTTGCCGGTGACAAGCCGGCTACTCTGTCCCTCCGAATAGGGATAATGGGTGGTAAGGGCTGAACGTCCGTCTATCGAAAAGATTACTCCGTAATGCTCACCGCTCCCGTTAACCATATATGTCAGCTGAATGGTATTCCCCTCATGAAGTACCGTCTCATCGGCAAGACTTGCGTTCCCAAGCGCCGCAAGGCTCGAACCGGTAAGATCAGTCACAATTCCCGATTTTAGATAGATACTCAGTTCTGCAGAGGCATCGGCAGAGCTATTGGCAGTTCCCTTTATCCGATCCATAGCGGGGACAGAGCCTGGAGAAGATCTGAGGATAAAGAAAAGCGGCAGGGCGATGACCAGGATCACGGCGGCGGCAGCGGCTGCCCAGATGAGGCGAGAAAGCCTGCGCCCCGGATGGAAATTTCTGACTTCAGAAACTTCCGCTTGTACTACAGCCCTGTGACGTATGACAGGTTTGTTAATTTTCTTCCCGATTTCCTGCAGCGCCGGTTCCTCCGGATAACGGCTGCGAATCTCCCGGTCCGACTCTTCCAAATCGGCAAGGGCGCAGGCGATTTTGTTATCCTGCGCCAGGGCGGCTTCGACAGCGGTTTTCTCCTCTGCAGAAACTTCCCCCAGATGATACCGCTCCAGCATCAGCGTCGAAATATGCAAATCCCGGTTCATAGCGCTTCACCCCCGCCGGTTTTTATCCGCGCCCGGGTATTGAACGCAAGCAGCCGTTTTCGTACACCGGAGATTGACATGCCGACAGAATTCCCGATTTCCCGCAGGGTCATCCCATCGGCGTGATACATAAAGCAGATACTCCGGGTTAACCCGGATTCAGTTTTCAGGATATCTTCTACAATCATCTTTGCCTCCACCTCTCCATACCCGCTGTCAAGGCAAAAAAGTGATAACTCATCCGCATCCTGACTGCTTTCCCGGCGCCGCCTTTTCGTGCGGATCAGGTTCAGACAGGTATTGGTGGCAATGGTGTAGAGCAGGCTCGAAGGATACTGCCCATGCAGGCTCTTTTCGGCTTTAACAAGCTTCACAAACACATCCTGAACAGCATCCTGCGCATCATCATCATTACCGAGTATCCTCCTGCAGCGGCGGAAAACCATGGTTGAGTACTTTTCATAAAAAGCCCTGATGTCTATGCCCATGGAATACCTATATAACCCCGGCGACGCATGTATTTGTACCAGCATATATTAAAAAAAAGCTGTTTTGGTTTCCCAAAACAGCCTTTTTTTCAACCTATAGGTGTTTACGAAGTGGGCAGCCAAAGGCTGCGCTCATTTCGTAAACACGTTACTTCCGAATGCTGTAAAAAGCCTTCTTACCGGCGTATTCGGCATAGCCCTCAAGGAGGTCTTCAATCCGCATAAGCTGGTTGTATTTACAGATACGGTCGGTGCGGCTCATGGAGCCGGTTTTAATCTGCCCGGTTTCAAGGCCAACAACGAGGTCGGCGATGAAACTATCCTCGGTTTCGCCGGAACGGTGGGAAACGATGGCGGTATATCCGGCCTTTTTGGCCATCTCAACCGCTTCGTAGGTCTCGGTAATCGTACCGATCTGGTTTACCTTGATGAGGATCGAGTTACAGGCGCCAAGCCCGATGCCCTTCTCAAGCCGCTTGGTGTTGGTCACAAAGAAATCGTCACCGACGATCTGAATTTTGTTTCCAAGGGCGCGGGTCATCTTTACATAACCGTCCCAGTCGTCCTGATCGAGGGGGTCCTCAATCGAAATAATCGGGTACTTGTTGATCCAGTCGGTATAAATGCCGATCATTTCGTCGGCGCTAAAGAGCTTGTCGGGGTTGGATTTCCAGAACTTGTAGCCCTTCTTGCCGCCTTCGCCATAGAGCTCACTGGAGGCGCAGTCCATCGCAATGCCGAATTGTTCGCCGTCGGCCTTGTACCCTGCTTTTTCAATGGCTTTGACGATAAACTGCAGGGCTTCCTCGTTCCCGATGTCCGGGGCAAAACCGCCTTCATCGCCGACTGCGGTGTTCTTTCCCGCTTCGCTGAGGAGTTTTTTAAGGTTATGGAACACTTCGGCAGTCCAGCGGACCGCTTCCCGAATGGATTCGGCGCCCACGGGCATAACCATGAATTCCTGGAAGTCGATCTTGTTATCCGAATGTTTGCCCCCGTTGATGATGTTCGCCATCGGCACGGGAAGCAGGTTCGCGTGAAACGCCCCAAGGTACTTGTAAAGGGGCACGCCGAGGTATTCAGCCGCCGCACGGGCAGTCGCCATGGAAACGCCCAAAATGGCATTGGCGCCAAGCTTGCCCTTGTTCTCGGTTCCGTCAAGTTCGATCATGGTACGGTCGATATCAACCTGTTCCAGCGCATCAAGGCCCTGAATCTCCGGGGCGATAACGTTATTCACGTTATCCACCGCTTTAAGCACGCCTTTGCCCAGATAACGGCCCTTGTCGTTGTCCCGCAGCTCTACCGCTTCATAATCACCGGTAGATGCCCCGGAAGGAACCGCCGCCCTGCCCATGGAACCGTCTTCCAGGATCACATCGACCTCAACCGTCGGATTCCCCCGGGAATCCAGAATCTCACGGGCCTCCACATATTCAATAATACTCATGTCATTCCTCCATTTATTTTAACAAAATGTTACTTATAACATTGTCCGGGTTTAGCCCCTGCTCGTCAATAAGCAATTACCGCCCCGGCAATTTTAAACCTCCCGGCAAGCTGGGCACGGGAGTTGATGGGGTACTTGGAGTTTTCCCCTGCAAAGCATCCTTAACAGCCTGATCCGCCTGCTGTTTTGCCTCATCCGCAACCTGCTGAACCGCCTGATCGGCGGCGCCTTTGATCTTGTTCTCAAATTCGTTCTTTTTGCTGTCCAACTCTTTCTTTCGGCTATCAAGGCCGGTTTTAAGTGTATCCAGCGCAGACTTATCGCCCCGGACAAGCTTAAAGAGCGCATCCAGTTCATCCTGTGAAACAAATTTGCCGTCGATATACTGGGCGATTTTCTCCTTTAACGCCTTTTCAAGGTCGTCGAGGGCTTTTTTGGCATACACCTCGGCGGTCTTTTTCAGGGCGGCAACGATAAGATCGCCGATGTTCGTGGTCAGGGCAAATTGATCAGCCTGGTCAACAAAATGAGCATATTGAATCCCGAGCCGCACTTCCCCCGCAGACTGAATAGCGGTATCCACCGCCTGGGCCAGGGTCCCCGCAGGATCCACAAGCCGCGCGCTGGTTATCCCGACATCGCCGCCGGTGGAAAAGGCGCCGTCTTTACGGCCGGCAAGTTCCAGCGACATAGCCGCATCGCCGTTAAAGCCGCCTATCCCCACCTGACTCAACTCGCTGCCCCCAAGACTTACCGGGAACCCCCGGGCATCCAATTTTGCTTCATACTGTCCTGCCGCCGCGGTTCTGAAATCGGCGCTGCCGTTAAAGGCAACCGTGCGCGCCAGAGCGCCGCTGTCCTCGGCGAGGGACAGCGCTAAAGTAACCGGTACGCCGGACAGATCGGGCTCTGAACTTATCCCGCGGAGATCCAGCCCCCAGTTCCAGTTATCCAGGGTAAAATCCGAGGCAAGGATACCAAGGTAAAACTTGGGATAGGCCTTTGTGGGGAAGATCACATCTCTGCCTTTAAAGGCGATTTTCTTCGGTTTTGGTTCCTTTTTGGGCTTGGCGGCGGCATCGGCCTTGAGCTTTTCAAAAACCTCAAGGGCGCGGAGGCCGTAATCAAGGTACTGCTCCGCCGTATCGGAAAGAATTTCCCGGAGTGTCGGTTCAAGGGCGGCAAAACCGGCGCCGCTTCCAAAGTCCAGGTAAGATTTCAGGTGATTAAGATCATCGGTGACGGAGTTCTGCGCTGTTTTCACGAGCTGCTCGGCGCCTTTAATATCGGTTTGTATACCGGTAGCCAGGTCATTGACCTCATTTACCGTTGTCTGCACCGTCTTCGTCATTTCATCGACGGTCTTTGTTACATCATCTATTTCTTTGATAAAATCCTGTATCCGCTTAAGTTCCTGGGGATTTTTATAATCAATAGAAGACAACGCCTGCGCATCGGCGATCAGTTTTTTACTGCGATCCTGCACAGTCTCAGTTTGAGTCTTTACCTCTTCTACTTTGTTTGCATAATTATTGTAAGTGTCATTATACTTGCTGTACGTGTCATTATAAAATGCCGCTGCAGTGTCGTACGCCTTTGGAGTATTAAGCTTGTCAAACTCCCGGTTGAGCAGGGCCACTGCGTCAAAATTCTGGAGATCAATAAGCGGCGGCGCATCCTCTTTGGGGGGCTTTTCCTTCTTCGCCTTGGCAGGCTTGGCGGGCAGCGCCCCGGATACTTTGCGGGCAGTTCCAAAACGGATCGAATCGGCGCGGACTTCTTCGATGTAGATCTTTCCGCGAAGTACCGCCTCCGGTTTAAGCTTGATCCGTGTTTCGCTTAATTGAAAAAGGTTCGTCATCGGGCTGTCCCGGTTGGCCACGGTAACACCCTTCATCCCGATATTGAATTTGAGCAGATTGAGGTTAAAGTTATCCACATCGGCCTTGGCTTCAAAAACGGTCTCAAGCCCGGTCTCAACAAGCGTTTCAAGAATCGGGTTCAGCAGGACCGTGAAGAAAAACACCGCAGCAGCAGCGACAACAGCGACAAACACAAGGGGCACAAGGTTGATAGGCCCTTTCCGGTTCTTTTTGATCGCCTTTAACAAAAACTTTAACTTTTTGGCTTCCGCTGCCGTAAAACCTGCCCGCAGAGTATACCGATCATCTTTGAGTTCAAAACAGTCGGCAAAGAATTTTTTATCACCCGGATGTTCCAAAAATTTAAGATAACGCTTTTCAAACGTTTTTTTTGCGATTGGTTTTTTAAGGGACGCGGGCGGTTTGCCCGGCTTTACCGGCGGCTTTGCCGATTTATCCGGCTTTGTATCTTTTTTCGCGGGTTCTTTTTTCATTTCAGGCTCCTTTTCCAATTGATTTTGCAACCGCCTTACTTATGGCTGAAATGAACGGAAACTTGGCAATCTTTTTGATTATCTTTGAGTTTCTGATTTTTGGGGAAAGGGTATTCCGGTACAGGGATACAAGAAACTTGAACAGGAAAAAAGCGGGCAGCCAGAGGATGATCCCGCTCACCAGCCCTCCTGCAACCAGGGTATTGTTGAACTTGGTAAAAGGAACAAAGGGCATATTGTACATCGTGGTGAGCAGCGGCTGGAGCCGGTCAATATGGAGGATTTCCCACCCCAGGGTATCAATCGGAGAAGCCGCCAGCGGCAGCAGTAGTTTAAGAACCGCCAGCCCCAACAGCATGGATCCGTGGTTGTGTTTAAAGAAAAACGAAACCAGCAGAAGCACAATCCAAAACGCATTGCCCGCAGGAATCAGGGCCAAAAGAAGCCCCCAGGCAAAGCCCGCCGCAATCTGACTCTTTTTTACGTTACCGTTCAGGGCAACGATTAACTTTGCGATCGCTTTTATCATAGTACTCTTACTATATTACCGCGAACCGCCGGTGTAAAGCGCCCTTTCACGGCCCCTTTCACGGCTATTCATTTTTGAAAAAAACCGGTAAAATCTATTATATTTATGGAATTCAAGGATTTAACCCTGCACCCCGACCTTCAACGGGGCATCGCAGAAGCGAAGTACATCAGTTGCATGCCTGTTCAAGAACAAGTATTGACCCATGCCTTTGGAGGCCAGGACCT
>JAISJS010000231.1 GCA_031261385.1 Treponema sp. | reverse complement strand
AAATTATTACTTTTTCTTCACCAGAAATAAAAATTCCCGGTGTTTTTCTTCAATATCTTTTACCCAGTCATTGGTCCACTTCATCCCTGCCATCACATTTTTTTTATAATCAATTTCGGCGGCCTCAATAATTTTTCCGTGGGTACTCAACACGTCGTGCAGTTCCTCTGCGGTCGCTCTGCCGCCGGAACTGTAAGACAGGATGATGTACTCTGCGGGAATTTCCCGTATCAGCCTTTCAATCGCTTCGATAACGATAAAGCGTCCCGATTCCCCGCGTCTGAAATCTTCAAACACCGATCCCGCAACAACATCGGAACTGTCCTGCCGCCGCCGGGCCCTGCCGAAAATTTCAGGTTTGTCATTAAGGCACACGGTGGTCCAAATATGGTAATATGAAGCATAACGGATCCGCGAAGGGGGCATTTTCTCATTGTTGGATCCGTAAGGCGGATCGAGATACGCCAGATCAACATCACGGGGCAGATGGGTAATCGCATCAAAAATATCTTCGTTCATCACTACATTGTCCCGGCGGTTTACCCAGAGCCGCGGGATCTGTAATTTTAATTCCCTGTAAGACCGGGGGGACCATTCACTTAAATACGAAACATAGTGGCCCAGGGTGCTGTCCACCTGATCAAGGGCCAGAATAAGGCTCGTAATCGCCACGGCTTTTGTTACTTCATCAAGATTGAGGCGATCAATTTCTTCGCGGATGGCGTCAAGTTTTCGCGTGTTCTTTTTTTGCCAGGGATATTTTAGTCCGCTGTTGTTTTTATCATCATTGTCTTGATCACTCTTTTCATTACCGCCGTAATTTTCGGTGAACCAGCCGTCAAAAGGCGTAAGCGCATTAAGATGATCGATAAGCGGCTGATAACTTTTCGGTTCCGCCTTGTTCAGTAAATAGGCGGTGCTAAAAATTTTTGAATATACTGCGGCGTCATTGGCATATACGGCATAGCCTGTTTTTGCAAAAGCCTGACTCACCCGGGTGGAACCGGAGAAACCGTCAAAGACCACTGCCGGATTTACCTTACCCGACAGGGACAAAATGTGGGGAAGCAGCTTGAGCTTCGATCCGGTATATTTAATCCCCTGTGTGGCGGGAGCGTCATTGGACATAGGTGGAAATATTCTAGCTTCTTGTGGTAATCTCAACAAGGTAGTTTTTAAATTTTCGGGAGGAATCATTTTGGAAAAGGTCATCAATTTGCTGCGGGAATCCGGGGCCATGCTGGAGGGGCATTTTCTGCTTTCGTCGGGGCGTCATTCGGACCGGTATTTTCAGTGCGCCCGGCTTTTGCAGTATCCCGACAAGGCCGCTGCGGCGCTGGCGCAGACAGTAGAACAGATTAAGGCGGATATACAGGCGGGGAAACTCGCCATTGATGCGATTGTCGGGCCCGCAATGGGCGGGATCATCGTGGCGTACGAATTGGGCCGGCAGTTGGGGCTTCCGGCGTTTTTTACCGAGCGGGATGATGCCGGGGCAATGAGCCTCCGCAGGGGGTTTGAGGCAGCGCCGGGTCAGCGTCTTCTTATTGCCGAGGACGTGGTAACCACGGGAAAGTCATCCGGGGAAAGCGCAAAGGTTCTGGAAAGTCTTGGGGCAAAGGTCGTTGCTTTAGCTTGTGTTGTGGACCGGCGGGCGGAGGGCGTTGCCGTCGACTGGCCCCTTTACGCGGCCTGCAAAGTCAATGCGGCAAATTGGGAAGCGGACTCCTGCGAACTTTGCAAAAAAGGGATTCCTGCGGTCAAGCCGGGTTCGCGGAAATTGAGCGTTTAATGAAGCAGGCGGCGCCTTTTTCTGTTATCTACGAAGATGATTATATTATCGCGGTAAACAAATCTTCAGGCATTGCCGTCAGTCCCGACCGCTGGGACGATTCAAAAGACCGGCTCGACAAACTTGTCGGCAGCTCTTTGGGTGACCGCCGCATTTTCACGGTCCACCGTATCGACCGTGATACTTCGGGTGTCGTGGTATTTGCTAAAGATGAAGCAACGCACCGTTTTCTCTCCCAGGCCTTTGAAGGCAGACAGGTACAAAAACGGTATACCGCTCTAGTACACGGACGTCCGGTCTGGAAAGAAACCGACTGCGATTTAGCCCTGGTACCAAACGGCAACAAACTCCACCATACCACCATCGACAAATACCACGGGAAAAAATCCCTTACCCGCTTCCGGTTTATTTTGAGCGCAGGAAATTACAGCGTGATTGACGCCATGCCCGAAACCGGCCGCACCCACCAGATTCGGGTGCACCTTGCAAGCCTCGGTCACCCGGTAGTCTGCGATCCGCTCTACGGTACTGTCAAACCAATTTTGCTTTCAAGTTTTAAACGAAACTGGCGCGGCGATCCCTTTGAAGAAAAGCCCCTGCTTGACCGGCTCGGCCTCCACGCGGCGGAACTGACCATACCGTCTCCTGTGACGACGGAAACTCTTACCCTGGAAGCGCCCGTGCAGCGGGACATGGCGGCGATGATCAAGCAGCTGGAAAAGATTGCAGGGAAACGTGTTGAAGGGCAGGGACAATAAATGAAAATCCTCGCAATTCCCGATGTGCATGGTTCTCATCACTGGAAAAAGGCAAAAGCCTCGATAAAGAAATATGATAAAATTATTTTTCTTGGCGACTACTTTGACTGCTGGGAAAACAAGTGGCCCGATCAAATGGACAACTTTTTAAATATCGTTAATTTTAAGAAGGCGAACCCCGATAAAGTCGAGTTATGCATCGGCAATCATGATCATCAGTATCTTGTTGATGCTCCGTGCTCCGGTCATCAGTCTGTCCATGAGATAGACATCAAACATGCTGTCATAGATGCTCTCGATGTTCTCAATGTTGTGTATAAACACGGCGACTGGCTGTTTTCCCACGCCGGATTTTCACGCGAATGGATGAAGGAGCAAAAGATTGCCGATCCTTTAGACGCAAATGAAATCCTGAAAAATCAGCCGCATCGTTTAAATTGGGCAGGACCCGACCCATTCGGCGACAATCCCGATGAAGGTCCCCTCTGGATACGGCCAAATTCGCTGTTGACGTATTTTGTAAATGGGTACAATCAATGCGTAGGGCACACCGAAATAAAAAACCCCGTTACAACACAAACTGATGATGATTCACAGACAATTGCGTTTATCGATACGCCGGAACACAGTATTTTTTTTGAGGTGGAAACATAAGGAAGGTTATTTTAATAACCTTCCGGCGCTTACCCTTTCGCCATCTCTATAATAAGCAGGTGGGCATCTTCCCCGGCGCTTATGGTTATATTTTCTTCGGTGATTTCGATCGCATCCCGCATGGACATTTCAATGTTATTAACCATGGCGCTGCCCTCTATTAAAACAAGATACGCCTGCCGGTCTTTTGCAGTTTCAAATTCAAGTTTTTTTCCTTTTGATACAACTGCCGCATACGCATTAATATCCGCATGAATCCTGATGGGCGCTTTACTCGTTTTATTTTCCGTGCCCGATGCAACAGGCAGCCATGTATCACGCCGGTCCTCAAATGCAAACCGGTAATCCCCGTAATTTGGCGTATACCCGTTTTTGTCCGGTAAAATCCATATCTGCAAAAACCGGAGGCCTGTTTTATTCAAATTGTATTCACTGTGAAGCACTCCGGTTCCTGCGCTCATATACTGCACCTGTCCCCGGGTCAGAGTCTGTTTGTTTCCCATACTGTCCCCGTGTGTCAATTCACCATCAACAACATAGGAAATAATTTCCATGTTTTCATGGGGATGCGTATCAAACCCCATCCCCGGTTCTACCATGTCATCGTTTATGACCCGCAAAACTCCAAATTGAATGTTCTTGGGATTATAATATTCGGCAAACGAAAAATGAAAATGACTGTCCAGCCAGCCATGAATCCCCCGTCCCATTTTTTTATGGTCAATATAACGCAGCACGGTGAAACCTCCTGTATTTTTATAATTTGTAGTATCTTACGTTATTTTCTCTTATAATTTAATAAATCTGACAAGAGAAGTCAAGTTTTTGAATAAAAACGAAGACCGTTTTACAAATTTCGTGTTTTTTTTGTGGTTCGTGGTTAAATTCTTCTTCCCCCTTCTTCGACTTCTTAAGAACCCGCTTTCGCGGGGGAGTTCGCGGTTAAAAACTCTTAAGTTTGATGTTATGACTGTCACCGTTTTGAGGAACTTTGCAAAAAGCCTTAATATAGAGTATATTAGGTAGGGAGCATATATTGGCTAACATACATTTTGACGATCATGACGACCTCATAGATATTTGCAAAGATAACGTATTTAAGGCAGTCTTTACCAGGGATACCCCG
>JAISJS010000123.1 GCA_031261385.1 Treponema sp. | reverse complement strand
CATGAACAAGCAGAAAAAGGCCAATCCCTTTAACGCCGATTATTCCGACCGGTATACGCTGCCGCCTGATGCGGACAGTTTTCACAACAACAGCCAGTATTTTTCCATCCACGATGCGGCGTCCCGGCGGACCCTTTATATGCGGCTCGCAGTACGGGGCGGGGACGCCCCCGATGAGGTGTGGCTGGTGTACCGGGAAGGGGACGGGCCGGTTTATATTGCCGGTAAGGATCATATTTCCAAGGGGGAAAAGATACCTGCTTCCATCGAGTGTATCGAGGGGGGTAAGGAACTGCGTTTTCGCTATTGGGGTAATTTGAAACGGGGAAAACTCACCGACAAGGGCTATGTGCCCGACCCGGATTCTCCGGATTTTCCGGTGGATCTGGACGCCCGTTTCTACGGAAAAACACAAGCCTTTGAATTTTCACGGCACATGTCTACCGAGCCGGTTGCCCGGGCTTTATCAAAAGAAAAATTTACCAAAGATTTTCAGGCCGCCCTGGCGGAAAATCATCAGGTGCATTTTGAACAGGCGGGCCTCGTTTCAGGGATTCTCAAACTGGAGGGCAGGGACATTGTGTTTGAAAAGGCACGGGCTTTCCGGGATCACAGTTACGGCAAGCGGGACTGGGGTTACATGGACCGCCATATATGGCTTGTGGGGCTCCTTGAAAACGGCGATTTTTTTCACACCAGTCTTATCCGCTACCCTGCAATCCGGAATCTGCAGGCAGGGTTTTACACCGCAGGGGAAGGCGACGAGGAAAAGACTGTCTGCTTAAAAAACAGTACATCAATGGATGATCTGCCTTTGAACGGCGGGGTTCCTCCGGCTTTCAGCTTTACCGTGGAATATGAGGACGGCAAAAAACGGCGGGTGGAATGTACGCTTGATTTTACCGTACCCTTTGACTTTGGCGGGGGCGCTTATTTCCTCAGTGAAGGGGTCAGCGAATTTACCGTTGACGGACTCAAAGGCAGGGGGATAACCGAATTCGGCTATAACGCCGATTCCTCCCGGTGGAACCCTTAAGGAATTTCATAATGAAAATATTTCAATTACACGAATTACCGCAGGAAGAATATCACCGCGCAGGGGGTAAGGCTCAGGGGCTGGCGGAGCTTGTCCGCTCGGGCCTTAAAATTGCCGACGGCTTTGTCATCATCGGCCTTGATACCGATGCGGACTATGAGGCTGCATCGGATTACTATTGTGCAAGCGGCCTGGACGCCGTCGCGGTCCGTTCTTCCGCCAGCGCCGAAGACGGCGAAGATTTCTCCAACGCCGGACAGTATTCTTCTTTTTTAAATGTCCGGGGACGGGAAGCCTTTACCGAAGCCCTGCGGAACTGTGTACGTTCATTGAACAACGCCCATGCCGCCTCCTATTCGGAATTCTTTGCCCAGGCGAAGAGCGCCTCCATGTCGGTGGTGGTGCAGCGCATGGTGGACGCCGCCGACGCAGGGGTTTGTTTTACCATTGACCCCGCAGCAGGGGATAAAATACTTATTGAAGCGGTTCCCGGCCTTGGAGAAAGCCTTGTGTCCGGTCAGGCGGAAGCGGAACAGATAGCGGTGCCCCGCAGTTTGTTCGATGCCGGTGACAATAAGACTGCTGCCGCAGGAGCTTCCGCCGGGGAGGCAAGGGCGGAACATATCAGCGTTTCCGGCGCTGTCCTGAACCGGGAACAGGCCCTGGAAATTGCCGCCGGAGCATGGCAGGCCCGGAATTATTTTAAGGGCGAACTGGACCTTGAGTGGGCCATAGGCCGGGATGGGGAACTCCGCTGGCTGCAGGCCCGGCCCATCACCACCCTGGATGAGGCGGGCATCGACGAACTGGACACGGTTTCCGCTGATGATACAACCGTAATTACCACCTGTAACATCGGGGAAATGCTCCCCGGAGCGGTGACCCCGCTTTCCATCAGTACTTCGGTTGAAGCAATTGAATACGGATTGCGCCTGATGATGGTAAAGGCAGGGGCCTATAAGAATCTTGATGAAATCCCGGCAGGCGCAGTGGTCAGTACCTATTCAAACCATTTATTTTTTAACTTGACTTCGATCTACCGGATAGCCACCAATATTATGGGGGCAAATAAAGAAGCGGTAGAGGCCAGTATATGCGGTAAAAATTTAAAAGATACGCCGCCCATTCCCTGGAAGGACGCGCCGGTTCCGGTCAAGGTTTTTAACAGCATAAAATATTTCAGTCTCCTTTTTTCCCGAAAAAAAATGTTGGGGAAAGCTCTAAAAATTGTCGGCAGAATGCATATTCCCTATTCACCGGATCCGGCAGTCTATTATAAAAATATTGACGCCGCCCTGCAGGATCTAATCGAAGTGACCTACTGCCATTATATTTCCAGTTCCCATTCCGGGGCCATGAGCAGCGCCTTTTTACAGGTACTTGCGGCGGAGGGATACCGTGAAGATGAGGCAAGGGCGGTTCTGGCGGAATTGCTTGAAGACATCGAAAATATTGAAAGTGTCGATATTCTTGCGTCCCTGCGGAGGATAGCCCGAAGGGTAGTGAAGCAGAACCCCGGCGCCATTCATTATTCGGCGGAACGCCTTGCGGCCTATATCAAGGCTGACAGCGGCGCCGTTCGGGAAGCCTATGATTATTTTCTGAAACGCCACGGACACCGCGGCATCCGTGAAGCGGAACTGCGGAGCAGATCCTGGAAGAATGATGAAGAAGGGTTGATGGAAAATTTACGGACGGTGATGATGGCCAGCACTCTGGAAAGTTCTCCGGAAAGTTTTAAGGGAACGTCCCGAATAGAATCGAGAATCACCGAATTCCTCAAAGGGAAAAAAGGCATGGCCCGAAAAGGTCTGGAATATTTGATTCATCAGGCCCGGGACGGGGTGTATAACCGGGAATATACCAAATCAAAATTTGTCATGGCGGTGGATTTTTTCAAGGAAGCCTATGCCCGTCTGGCGGATATCCTCGTGGACGCGGGGGCCCTGCCGGAAGCGGATTTAATATACTTCCTGCAGCACAAGGAAATCGGTGAATTGATTTTTGAGCGCAAGGCAAAGCTGATTAAAAAAGCGGTGCAGCGCCGCCGTCTTTTGGATGCGCAGATGGACGTCCGCTATAACGAGGTCTATGTGGGTAAGCCGTATCCCGTCGAACCGGAAGATCAAACTGCGGAAAACGGTCTTGTCCTGTCCGGGGCGCCCATCAGCAGGGGGGAAGTGAAGGGTATCGCCCGGGTGGTACAAAGCGTGGCCGACGCCCGCGCCCTTCGTGAAGGGGAGATTATGGTGGCCGCCTTTACCGACATCGGCTGGTCGCCCTATTACAGCATCATCGGCGGCCTTATCACCGAGGTAGGCTCCGCCCTTTCCCACGGCGCCGTGGTTGCCCGGGAATACGCGCTGCCCCTGGTTGCCAATGTAAAGGACGCCACCCGGATCATCAGAACCGGAAGCCTCGTGAGCCTGAACGGAAGTACCGGAGTCGTGACCATACTTGAAGCCGCCGAAGATTGCGACACCGAAGCGGTCTGATTAGGTATTGAAAACTAGTGTTCTGTAATAGTCAAATGACATAATAAGAAAAATGAAGAGAAACCGCAGAGAACACGAAGTAGGCGCAGAGGACGCAGAGAATACCAAATAAACTTCAAATTCTCTTGTTTTTTCCACTCCGCGTTCTCCGCGTTTGCACGCTTTCGCGTGCACCCCTCTGCGTTCTCTGCGGTTCTGTCTTCTGTTTATTACACTACTCTAAATTATCGTTCCCGGATACAGCACCGTGTTCTTGGGAATTACGATGATACCGTCAACGATGTAGTAGTGGCCGTAGTTGCCGTCGGCGCGGGGGATGTTGTCTACCCCGATGCGGCAGCCTTCGCCGATGCAGGCGTTTTTATCGATGATGGCCCCTTTGATAATGGCGCCCTTGGCTATGCCGACATTCGGCGCGCGGGCTTCGGCGTTCGCCGCTTTTTGCGCCTCGGTTTCGTAGAAGTCCGCCCCCATACACACGACCCCGTTAAGACTTGCGCCGGACTCGATGATCGTTCTGACCCCGACAATGGAATTGGTGATGTTGGCGTTGGTTATAATACAGCCTTCGGCGGCAATCGACTGGTTCATGTTGCTGAAATTCATCTTTGACGGGGGCAGGTTGCGCATGTGGGTATAAATCGGCTTTTCTTCATCGTAAAAATCAAAACGGGGTTTTAGGGTAGTCAGTTCCAGGTTTGCCTCGTAAAAATTCCGTATCGTTCCGATGTCTTCCCAGTAGCCGTCAAAAATATAGGCGTTGACCTTGAGCTTGTTGATAGCCGCAGGGATTATCTCCTTGCCAAAATCGGTGAGTTCATTGGCAAGACATTCTTCCATGTTCTGGGCGTTAAAAACGTAAATTCCCATCGACGCCAGATAAGAGTCTTCCTTGCCGTTTTTACCCTTTCGCAATTCTGCAGGCGCCTTGTAATCGCTGATGTCTTTGGTGGGACCCGGTTTTTCCATAAAGTCGGTGATACGGTTATTTTTATCGGCCTTGAGGATACCAAGCTGGCTTGCATCTTCCCTGCTTACCGTGGTACAGGCAATGGTGATGGCGGCGCCCGATTCCTTGTGTTTTTCCAGCAGATCTTTGAGGTCCATACGGTACAGCTGGTCACCGGAAAGTATCATATAGTACGAAGGGTTTTGGGTTCTGAAATGGGGAAAATTCTTGCGTACCGCATCGGCGGTGCCCTCATACCAGCTTGAATGTTCAAAGGTCTGTTCTGCGGCGAGCATTTCCACAAAGCCTTCGGAAAAAACATCAAAGTTGTAGGTTTGGCCTATGTGCAGATGGAGAGAGGCCGAGTTGAACTGGGTAAGGATATAGATCTGCCGGAGCCCCGCGTTGATGCAGTTTGAGATAGGAATATCGACAAGGCGATACTTGCCCCCAAAAGGAACCGCCGGTTTTGCCCTGGCCTGGGTCAAAGGAAACAAACGGGTGCCCTTTCCGCCTCCCAGCACTATGGATAGAACCTCAGACATAGCTAACTCCTATTTAGCGCGGTGAAAGCCGCGCCATTAAACCGAAGCTGACCAAGGGTCAGCCCAACCCCTTATAAAACCTGGTACCAGTATAAACCAAAGGCAAGGCTTTGTCCACTTTACGTTGAATCTTTGTTGCGGTTACAATGAGAAAGTATGAAAAATAGCGCAGACAATTCATTTGGGAACACTACCGATGGGGGCGATCCCGGTGACGGCGGCACTAATTACCGCGCTCTCGAAAAAATTCTCGAAAGTCCCGAATTTGCCCCGAACATTGTCGTAAATCGCCTTATTCCCGCTGCGGAAGGCATATATGCGCCTTTTCCCGAAGGCCTTGATCCGCGGATAGCGCAAGCGCTGCGTCGGCGGGGAATCGATCAAATTTATACCCACCAGGCGGAAGTCTGGGAACGGACGCAGGAAGGGAAAAACGTTGTTGTGGTAACTCCGACCGCTTCGGGAAAAACCCTCTGTTACAACCTCCCGAGCCTCCAGGCCCTGCTGAATGACGAAAAGGCCCGCTGCCTCTACCTCTTTCCGACCAAGGCCCTTTCCCAGGACCAGCAGTCCGATTTAAATGAATTGGTCGGTCAGGGAGGGGCTTCAATAGACAAAACCGATGATACGAACGGCGATTTTTACGGGCTGCCTGTCAAAGTATCAACATACGATGGCGACACCCCGGACAGCCTGCGCATAGCGGCGCGGGATACCGGGCGGATAATCATTTCCAATCCCGATATGCTGCATGCCGGTATTCTTCCCAATCATCCCAAGTGGATAAAGTTTTTTTCTCACCTGAAATATGTGGTGATAGATGAAGCCCACGCCTACCGCGGGGTCCTCGGGAGCCATGTAGCAAACGTTATACGCCGTCTCAAGCGCATAGCGGCCTTTTACGGCTCAAGGCCGCAGTTTATCCTGTGCTCCGCGACGATTGCCAATCCGCAGGAACTGGCCGAAGCGCTCACCGGCGAAGATGTCGCCCTGGTTGACAAGAACGGCGCGCCGCGCGGGGAGAAGCGGGTTATCCTGTACAATCCGCCGCTTGTCGATGCGGTGCAGGGGATACGCCGCTCCGTGGTTGATGAAAGCCGCCGCTGGATGCTGGCTCTTTTGCAGGCAGGAATCAAAACGATACTGTTTGCCCACTCGCGGGTTAAAACCGAAGTTGCCGCCTCGTATGTGAACGAGGACCTTGCCAATCTTTATACCGACAATTCCCGCATCAGGGTGGAGGCGTACCGGGGAGGCCTTTTGCCCAACGAACGGCGGGAAATTGAAAAAGGTCTGCGGGACGGTGACATTCAGGGGGTGGTGTCTACCAATGCCCTGGAACTCGGTATCGACATAGGCGGCCTTGACGCTTCGGTCGTCGCGGGCTTTCCCTGTTCCTTTAATTCGTTCTGGCAGCAGTCAGGCAGGGCGGGGCGCCGCGGCGGAACTTCCGTATCGGTTTTTATTGCCTCAGCGTCTCCCATCGATCAATTTATCATGAACGATCCCGACTGGTTTTTCCGCAAGAGCGCCGAAGAGGGCCGCATCGATCCGGACAATCCGTACATCCTGACTGACCATGTCAAGTGCGCCTGTTTTGAACTTCCCTTTCAGGATAAGGTGGAATTAGGAGGGAGGAGTGAGGAGGGTGGAATCAGGGACGAGGTGCGGGAGGTGCTGGAATTTCTTGAGGAGGAGGGGATCGTGCGCCATGCGGCGGGGCGCTGGCATTGGGCCGACCGGTCGTTCCCGGCTGAGGGGATAAGCCTTCGTTCCGCTACGGCGGACAATGTGGTAATTGTCGACGTTACCCAGGGCCGCAATGCGGTGATAGGCGAAATGGACCGGCCCAGCGCGAAAGAACTTATTTTCAAGAATGCCGTTTACATTCACCGGGGGCGGCAATACCTCGTAGAAAAGCTCGACATAGAAAACCGCAAGTGCCTTGTGCGGGAAGCCGAGGTAAACTATTTTACCGACGGCCTTGTAAAAACCGATATCAAGGTGCTGTCGGAAGATGAGCATTTTAATTACGAAAGTTCCGCCGGTGTTTTAGGTGATGTGCTGGTCCGATCCCAGGTTGCCAAATTTAAAAAGATACGTTTCCACACCAACGAAAATATCGGCTACGGCGACATCGATCTTGGCGAAGAGGAAATGCAGACCCGCTCTCTGGTTTTGATCTTCGCAGATGATACGGCGGGGGGCAGGGCGCTTTCTTCATTGGGCGATGAGCAGAATGTAGGGGCAGTTTTATCAGGAGCGGGTACCCTGATACGGCTTATCGCGCCGGTTTTTCTGCTCTGTGATCCAAGGGATTTGGGGATTGCCGAACGTGTCCGCGATCCGCATTTCGGTCTCCCCGCTCTTTATATCTACGACAAATACCCCGGCGGCACCGGCCTTGCCGAAGCCCTTTCCCGGCGGACGGCGGAACTGTTCCGGGCGATACGCGAAGCAGTTGAACGCTGTCCCTGCAAATCAGGCTGTCCTTCCTGTGTGGGGCCCGGCGGCAATAAAGCGGGAACAAAAATATTTTTACGCACATTAACAGGAGCGTGAAAACCCATACGGGCGGGGGCGGCATGAGTTCCAGTTTGAAAAACCGTTTGCAGCGGATTCGGGAGGCAAAAAAAGAAGCCGGCGGCGGGGAGCTAAAAAACAAGCCGGTTCTGTCAAGTAATACAGTACCGTCTTCTGCATCGAATCGTACCGTTAAGGCTCAACGTGCTTCATCTTCTGCTCCCGGTGTACCGGCCTTTGATAAGGAATGGGTTTCCGCAGGCTTTCAAACCCTTAAACGTACGGTTGAAGTAAAAATCTCTCCGTCTGTTCCCGGTGAATTTCCTGCTAGCCTCGGCGTCGTCATTCCCGACATCAATAAATATGCTGTTTCCGCTGTGTCAAACACTCAGGCGCCGGTTAAGCCCGCAGCATACGATTTGCTTTTTTTCGATCTTGAAACAACCGGGCTTTCAGGAGGCGCAGGGACGGTTGCATTTCTTGCCGCCTTCGGCAGGTTTACACAGGATCAGGCGGAAAGCAAAAAAACTGCCCCATCAAAATTAACGGTAACCCAATACCTGCTATTGGATTATCCCGGCGAAAATGATTTTATCACGGCGGTACTTGACGAATTTAAACCCGCCGGTACCGCGCATGAAGGTTCTGCAATGCCGCCGCTTGTGGTGACGTATAACGGCAAGAGTTTTGATTCCCAGATACTTAAAACCCGCTGCCTTATGAACGGAATCATTCCGCCTGAAATGTATCATGCCGATCTTTTGCATCCTTCAAGGCGGCTCTGGAAAAAGGTTCTTTCAAATTGTTCACAGGCAGAAATTGAAACTTCTATCCTTGGTCTTGACCGCAGCGGGGATATTCCCGGCGCTCTAGCCCCCGATATCTGGTTTGATTTTTTAAAAACAGGCGGTACAAAAAGGCTCATGGGTATCTGCGATCATAACCTTCGCGATATCAAGGGCCTTGCTTCGGTTTTTACCGCTTTGACAGGAATCGCAGATGACCCCATAGGCGCATTGGATACGTATCGCTTTCACGTTGAGTCGCTGGCCCTGCACTGGAGATACGCCGCGCACAAAGGCTATGCCGACCATGATACTGCTGAAACGCTGCTGAAAAAAGCGGCGGGGCAGGGCTCTCATGCCTCAATCAGGCGATTGGCAATTGACGCCGAATGGCGGCGCGGAGATGCTGAGGCCGCCCTGGAATATACTGAAACGGCATTACAACTTGACAACTTGTCACAAGGTTACCGGGAAGAAATGGAAAGGCGAAAAGAACGGCTTTTAAAAAAGATGATTAACCACGAAGAATAAGAAAAACGAACCGCAAAGAAGACCGCTAACGCGGTCAATTTGAAAGAAGAAGGCGCAGAAGGAAGGACAAAAGAAAAGATCGAATTATCACGAATCTTCCTCCTTCCTATTTCCTCCCTCCCCCCTTTTTCGCCTTATTCGTCCTGTATATTCTTGACTAAAATCAGCAGTTAAAGCATCATTTTAATATGAAGGTGTTGATTTCCAAAAAGAATGAATCGCCCCCCGGTTTTTCTTCAGTCCTGTTTTGCGATTGTTTTTGGACGAAAAAACGCGCGGCTTTCCGCAGGTCCACGGCGGCGCTGGCCGCGCTCATGCTCGCCGCGTCCATGGTCTTCGCCGCCTGTTTTCACCCCGATGATCCCGGGCCTGAGGTAATCCCGGAAGCGAATAAAGAATATAAGACCTCGATTATCTTTTCGGTAAGCGCCCCCTCATTAAATGTATTTACATACACAATTCCGGATATAACGATCCCGGTCAACAAAGATGGGAAAAGGGACATCGGAGAACAGGAAATTGAATTTGAATGGGAATCGGGTTATCAGAAAAATGCCGAGAATTTATCAGTCGTAGTCGATTTCGGTCCGGAAGTTCCCAATAATGTAGTATCGGAAATTACCGGCGCCCTGACCATAAACCTAGCTCCCGGTTCGGCGCAGATGTCGACGCGGGATAAGAGTGTTATAGAGGCCAAGATAGGAACAGCGTTGTCTGGATCCCAAATTACGCTTGATAATGCTTCCTTCGGCGATGCCGCCGGCGAATATGACATCGCCAGCCCGATAACGGTCAAGATAAATAACGATAATGCCAAAACATTCACAATAACCGTGCCGTCGCTGACGGACGCGGGTTCTAATCTAAGTGCAAGCATGGACTGGTTGAAAGAATATCGTAATGGGAATATAGCCCTGTCGGCCGATGAAATTTCCTCGTATGACCAGGGAACTTTAAGTAGTGATGGCCGCCAGCTGGATATGACGCTTGCCACTCCTTCCAATGCGGACCCGTACGATAAGGAAATACGTACCACAGACAAGAGTGACCTTGAGTCCAAACTTAAAGCCGTTCTTAAAAACACAAGCAGGTCTATAGACTTTACCAACTCCAACTCGTGGGATGGTTCTGGAACTAACCCGAAGGATATTGGCACTAACGATTATACGGTTGTAAGCACGCCGACGAATATAACGCTCGGCGGGCTTGATGCCACTTGGCAGCAGGTGGGCAATAAGATCGACCTGACGATCAAGCGTAGTGACGCCGAGCCGACCCAGCGCACGGAATCTAGCATTGCGACATTTATGGCAGCAAAATTCAACACGCTGCCCGCCGAAATTGTCGGCAAAGATGTCGATATTACCTTCACCAAAGAAGGAACCAAAAATGATATCCCTATTTCTTATATTTATTATGTGAAAAAGGCCGTTTCGGATAAGGCTGGCGCCGGTAAAACAGTCGCAATAAAGCCGCTCGGCACGCTTGTGCCCAGCTACTCGTCCAAGGATTGGATTATAGTCAATAGCGCCAGGAATGCTGTGGTGTATAATTTATTTACAGACATAACAGGCGATGGCCCAATTATCGATGGACTTTCGATCGAAAGTATTGGCGGCAAGAAAGTACTTACGTATGATATGCCTATTCAGGTAGATAACATATCATATGACAGCACTTTGATGCCCGGTATTTACGGATTCGGCATTAAATGTGATACTAATGGCGCAATATCTCCAATTAGTGGCACAACGTACGAAAATGTGGTAATAAGTGGGCCAATGCATATGTATAGTGATGGTACGTTAAGTCCTACCTTTGTGACTGGGCGAGTTGACAGCTGGGCTGATTATATGGAACAGCTTGCAAAGGCCGGCCTGTCCTGCATCCAAATGCCCGATCTCACCGCCCGGAACGACACGACCAATATCCCTTTTCCAAAGCATAATGTAAGTGTGTATTATACAGGTAGTGCCTCCGACAACATAATGGAGAATGGTATATACGATTTCCTCTGTCGTTATAAATATCCAGATAGTTCCGGGGGGACTACCTCTTTTGAAGATCGTCTTGGAAGTATGCTCATCGGCAATGTTGGGTTTACTCTCAATGGCAATGCTGCTCCCGCCGCTGGGACCGTCCCTGCCCGTACCTTCCCCGGCATCAATGACGGAAACGCCCTCAGTAGCTCCGTCCGCAAGAATACCGACGGCACCCTGAACCCTGCCTACCAGGGCAATATCCCCGCCGGCCTTGTCCCCTACTTGAAAGAGAAGCTGAATCTCACGACACTTTCCAACGTCAACATCTATGGCGATTATGGAGATTGGAAAAACAATGGCGCTTATGTGGGAAATAACTATTTCAATGCTGGTGGCATTCCTGGCTTTAAAAATGTTGGATTGGCGGGTAATTATAATATTTCTGCTATTACTCTTGGGACCAATATTGAAGGTGTACTAGTACATTGTAACATCTATAACTTTACAAAATTAAAGGGTAAAGTCTTTTAAGCTTGATACGTGCGTCCTTGGTGGAAAACTGCCAATCAACGCCCTTCTGGGACTGATTACGCTGA
>JAISJS010000096.1 GCA_031261385.1 Treponema sp. | reverse complement strand
AGTAATTCCAAATGAGGAAAAAATCGGAAGAAATTTAACCGCAAAGTCGAATAAGTTAAAGAAGGGATAAGAAAATTTTCTTCCTTTTTCGACTTCTTCGACTTTGCGGTTTGTATTCTTTCTTGAATTTGGAATTGCTACACCGCCCTTTGAAAAATGTGTGTGAAAGGCTTTTCCGACGGCGCTATATCGGTTACTATATACAGGGAGTAAAAATGAAAACATTAAAAAATTTTGTGCAGACAGGCGGGTTTAAGGTTATTCTGCTTATTGCGGTAATTCTTTTGCTGCTGATTCCGGCGGCGATGATACGGAACATCATTCAGGAACGGAGTATGCGTGCGGCGGGCGCCGAAGAAGAAATAATGGAAGCGTGGGGAGATCAATTTCTTGTCCTTGGGCCGGTACTGCAGATTCCCCTGATCGAGTATGAGGAAGTAAAAATACGGAATGACAGGGGTGAGGAAAAAACCGAAATACGTGAGATCGAAACATGGCTCCGGATAACCCCCGGGGATCTTGTCGCTGATGCGGAGCTGGCAACGGAAACAAAGAAGCGGGGGATATTTTCGGTACCGCTCTTTGCCGGGGAGATCCGGCTTAAAGGAAATTTCGATACCCATGATCTTGAGAAGTTGATAAAGCCCAATCAAAAAATATTTCCCGAAAAAGCGGAACTGGTAATTGCCCTTTCAAATCAGCGGGGGATCAGGGAAATAACAAAAGCGGACTGGAACGGCGGGGAACTTGATTTTATTTCCGGCGGTCATGGTTTTGGTCTTTCCGAAAGATACGGCGATGCCGGCGCCGGCGGTATTCATAGTTTTGTCACCCTGTCAAAAAATATGGTTGACAATTTTGATATAACCATGGGTATACAGGGCGGTAAATCCCTGCGGATGGTTCCGCTGGGTGATGATACCCGTCTGCATATAAAGGCCGACTGGCCTTCTCCTTCTTTCCAGGGCGCGTATCTCCCTGCGGAAAAAAATATTGATGAACATGGTTTTGACGCCCGGTGGCAGGTGAACCACCTGAGCCGGAACATCCCCTCTGCATGGGTCGGAACGGCGATAGATCACGATTTATACAACGCCCTTTTTGGGGTAAACTTTTTTAAAGCGCTTGACCATTATGACCTTAATACCCGCGCGGCAAAATATGCGCTTCTTTTTATAATTGTTCCTTTCCTGAGCCTCTTTATTCTGGAGAATCTTTTAAAGCGAAATATCCATCCGGCGCAGTACCTTCTTGCGGGAATTGGTAATTTGATTTTTTATCTGCTCCTCCTTGCCTTTTCGGAACACCTGCCATTTCCTGCGGCGTACTGGATCGCCGCTCCTGCGGTTACCCTGATGCTGGCCCTCTATTCCCATACTCTGCTCGGCGCCCGGAACAAATGCCTCCTTATGGCAGTGGTTATGATGCTTTGTTACACGTTCCTCTATTTTACGCTGCAATCCGAGGATTGGGCCCTGCTTATCGGCGCTCTGGGCTGTTTTGCCATTACTGCCGCGGTGATGTTCTTTACCCGGAAACTTGACTGGTACGGCAAAAAAACGAACGGAGGCGGCAGTGATACTGACCGTTGACATCGGCACTTCAACCTTCAAATCGGCAATTTTCCGCTATGACGGGATATGCGCTGCCTTCACCGCACTGCCCCTGTCTGTGCAGGCGGATGACCGGCATGAGGCGGATCCCCGGCAGTGGCTCCGGGCCTTTGAGGAAAGCTGCCGCCGGCTTGGTTCACTTACCGGTGTTGAAGCCCTGGTGATCAGCGGGAACGGCCCAAGCCTGGTTCCTGTTACCGGAACGCCGGGAATAGATACACAGCTTGTTCTTGATGCGGCGCCTGCGCGTCTCTGGCTGGACAGGCGGGCGGAAAAAGCGGCGGCGGAAGTAACTGCCGTAATCGGCGCCTTTGTCGACCCGGGCTTTTTTCTGCCAAAGGCCCTTGCGATAAAAAACGATGAGCCTGCACTGTACGAAAAAACAAAGCGGTTTCTCTATTGTCCTGAATACCTCGCCTATGCCCTGACCGGTGAGGCGCGGACGGTATTCCCTTCGGAGGGTTTTGACCGCTGGTACTGGAATGCGGCAGTTCTGGAAAAACTTGCCCTTGACACGCAGAAATTTCCGCTGTTTATTTCACCGGGTGATATAATCGGGACTCTGCTTCCTTCTGTTGCCGCTCACTTCGGCTTTAAAAAGAATATCCCCGTTATCGCCGGGGGGCCCGATTTTTTTGTGTCGATACTCGGGTCCGGGGTGGTTGCGCCGGGGCAGGTTTGCGATCGTTCCGGAACCAGTGAGGGTATCAATGTCTGTACTGAAAAAAGAATTTTTGATCCGGGGTTGATGTCATACGGTCATCCGGTAAAGCCCTTCTGGAATCTTTCGGGGATTATCTCCACTACGGGCAAGGCGGTTGACTGGGCACGGGAACTTTTGGGGCTTGATGCGACAGAACAGGGGTATGGAGAATTTTTCCGTCTTGCCGGTTCCTGTGAGGCCGGGGCGGGCGGGCTTCTTTTTTTGCCGTATCTGGCAGGGGAGCGCGCCCCCATTTGGGACCCCCATGCCCGGGGGGTATTTTTGGGCCTCTCTCTTTCTACCGGACGGGCGGAACTTGCCCGTGCAGTAATCGAGGGGATATGTTTCGCCATTCGGGACGTGATAACAGTAATGGAAAATGCGGGGGAAATTACTGAGCGGGTAAAGGTGCAGGAACTGCGGGTTTCCGGGGCCAGCGCGGGGAATGAAATTCTTAACCGGATAAAGGCCGATGTTCTGGGCAGGAATGTGCTCTCACCGGTTCAAAAAGAAGCGGAGTTGCTGGGACTCGCGGCAATCGCCGCCGCCGCCATGGGGAAATTTTCTTCTGCGGGGGAGGCGGCCTCTGCTTTTGCGCAGATCGATAAAGCCTGGAATCCCGATGAAAAAAAAGCCGGGCTCTATGACCGGATGTTTGCCGAATACCGTGAAGGTTACCGGTGTCTAAAACATCTTTTTTGAGTATATTATAAGCAGGAGCATACTGATGAACTACATGAGCAAAAAATGTTTTACGGTTATTGTACCGGCGGCGCTGGTCCTTTGTGCGCTGATACTTTTTCTTTCATGCAAACCCAAAACGCCCGCGGCAAAAGCGCCAAATCACTTTTCGGTGCTGGTGTATATTACCGGAGTGACGGCAGGGAGCCCCACCTATGAACTCCTGGCTGCAGGAGCTCTAAGTTTTGCGCTGATCCATGATAATGTGACGGTAAAGGTATATGAAGCAGGTTTTAATCAGGCCGAGTGGGAGGAACAGCTTACCTCTTTGGTTGCAGGCGGTGAGTATGACATCGTGCTGGGATCCAATCCATCCCTTCCGGAAATATGCGCCAATGTGGGGAAAAAATTTCCCAATCAAAAATTTATTATCACCGATGCGGAATATTCGGGGAATCCGCAAATAAGTACCTTTCTTTATAATCAGTATGAGCAGTCCTTCTACCTTGGTTACCTTGCGGGGCTTGTCACTACCGGCAGCATGGAATATGCCAATAACGGCAAGCAGATCGGTTTTATCGCTGCCCAGGAATATCCGCTCCTTAACCGCCAGATTGTACCGGGGTTTCTCGACGGGGCGCGGCGGGTTGACCCTGAGATAACGCTTGACTTTCGGGTAATTGGCAGCTGGTCTGACGCGAACAAGGCCGCAGAGCTTACCGCCGGCATGATCAACTCCGGCGTGGATGTGTTTGCCTCTATTGCGGGGGGCGCGGCGCAGGGAATGATCCGGACTGCCGCAGAACGCGGCGCGTATGTTGTGTTTCACAATAACAATGAATATTCGCTTGCGCCGGGGATCATCATCGGCTGCGGGCAGATGGAACAGAAGAAGCTTGTGGAGGAAATACTTGCCGGTGTGCTTGCCGGCAAAATCCAGTATGGGATTTCACAAACGGTCGGTGTGAAAGACGGATACCTCAACTTCATTGCAGATGATCCGGGGTATATTGATTATCTGCCCGCAGATATTCAGGAAAAATTTAATGCCTTTATGGACGATATCCGTGCGGGCCTTGTTGAGTATACGGTTCCGTCGTTGTGACTGAGTACACCGTTGAGCTTAGGGGTATTACCAAAATGTACCCCGGACAGAAAACCCGCGCCAACAACAACATAAGCCTTAATCTCAGGAAGGGGGAAATCCTCTGCCTTGCCGGGGAGAACGGCGCAGGGAAATCGACCCTGATGAAAATACTCTGCGGCCTTACCGATCCCACCGCCGGAGAAATATTTATCCGGGGGAAACCTGAAAAAATTGATTCGCCCCTTACGGCGAACCGGCTGGGGATAGGCATGGTCCACCAGCATTTTATGCTGTTCCCCGAATTCACTGCTGCGGAAAATATCGTTATGGGAATGGAGCCCCGTCAGGGAGGAATTTTTTACAACAAGGCAAAGGCAAATACTGACGCAAGCAACGTTATAGCGGCGCATCATTTTTCCATCACGGCGGACAGGCCTGTGTCTTCCCTTACCGTCGGCGAAATGCAGCAGGTCGAAATTTGCAAAATACTTTACCGGAATGCGGATATCATTATTCTGGATGAACCTACCGCCGTACTCACCGAACAGGAAATTGCCTCGCTTTTTAAAACGTTCAGGGCCCTTGCCGCTGTTGGAAAGTCCCTTATCCTTATCACCCATAAGCTGAAAGAAATCAGGCAGGTTTCGGATCGGGTAGCGGTTTTGCGGAAGGGAGAACTTATCGGTGTCCGGGAAACATCGGAAATTGATGAATACGAAATTTCACGGATGATGGTAGGCGCCGGAACGGCCGGCGCAGAGATCGGGGGTCTGCCGCCGGCGGCGGCAGGCGCTGTTGTACGGAGCGAGAGTACGGGGAAAAACGGCGCGGAAGCGGTCATTTCCTTTGATGATGTGACGGTATTGCGCAGGGGACAAAAACGGCCCCTGCTTGAAAAAGTGTCTTTTACGGTAAAGGGCGGGGAGATCCTCGGCTTTGCCGGAGTCGGCGGGAACGGGCTTGGGGTACTTGAGGCGGTGCTGGGAGGGTTTCTGCATCCTGCAAAGGGGAGAATCCTGCACCGGGCAAAAGATATTTCCCGTCTGAATATACGCCGCCTTCGTAACCAGGGACTTGCCTATGTACCGGCGGACAGGCTTCGGGTGGGCAGCGCCCTGGGTATGACGGTGGATGATAATATTGCCGTGGACAGGCGGAGCGAATTTTTTAAGGGCGGTATTTTTGGCGGCGTTCTTGATCGATCGGCACTGCGGAATTTTTCTGATAACCTTATCCGCCGTTACGGCATTGCGGGAACCGGCGCCGGCATTACAGGCGATCTTTCCGGCGGCAATATTCAAAAGTTAATCCTTGCCCGTGAAATCGATCAGTTCAGGGATTATATTGTTTTCTCTGAACCTTCCTGGGGATTGGATATCGCGGGTAGTGCGTTTGTTTACCGGGAAATTGCCAAGCTTCGGGACCGGGGAGCGGCGGTGATATTAATCTCCACAAATCTTGATGAGATACTTGGCTGCGCGGACCGGATTATCGTAATGTACCGGGGAAAGATCGCCGCGGAATTCAATGACATTGCGGGGATTCCTGCAGTAAAAGAAGAAATAGGGGCCTGTATGCTGGGGTTGAAAACGGGGGCGCAAAGTGAAGCTATTTCGGATCAGTGACGCCGATCGCCGCATGAGGGACCATGCCATTTCTCCTACAGGCGGCCCCCCGGAATCCGGATTACCGGACAAGCTTACCGGGGCGCTGCATCCCGGTTTCGCCGTTTTTTCCGGGGGGATAATTTTGATCCTCCTCATTTCTCTTTTTGTGATGATAGTCCTGGCCCTTCTGTTGAGTAAAACACCGGGAAAGACGCTGCACTTTTTCTTTCTGGGGCCGCTGCGGAATATTTACAGTTTCGGCAATATGCTGAACAGCGCCATCCCCCTGATTTTCGGCGGGATCGGTGTTTCCATTGCAATGAAGTCCAACAACTTTAACCTTGGCGGAGAAGGCCAGATATACTCAGGGGCGTTTATCGCCACGATTACTGCCATCAGCCTCAGCTCCCTGGGGATCTTTGGCGCGTTTACCGCGCTGCTGGCCGGCGCTTGTTTTGCGGGAGCTGCGGCGGGCTTTTCGGGATTGTGTAAGGCCCTGTGGAACACCAGTGAACTTATCACGAGCTTTCTTCTGTCCAATGCCCTGGTGCTGATTGTTAATTACTTTGTGACAGGGCCCTTCCTTGATCCCGAAACAAATCTTCAGTCAACCCGGAAGATAAGTGAAAGTTTCAGGCTGCCTTTTATACTCAAGCCGTCAAATCTCAGCGCAGCTTTTTTCATTGCCATTGCCGCCGCCGTATTGGTCCAGCTTTTTTTGACCCGGACCCGGCTTGGATATGAAATACGCATGGCCGGTGACAATGAAACTTTTGCACGATACGGGGGGATAAACACCAAAGTAAACACAATTCTTGCGATGTTTTTGAGCGGCGCCTTTTACGGGCTTGCCGGAGGGCTTGCGGTATTTGGTACGTATTACGGGACGATAAAAGAATTTTCTTCCGGCATGGGATGGAACGGCCTTGCCGTTGCCCTTATTGCCCGGTTTCAGCCGCTGGCAGTGATCCCCGCGAGCATTTTTTTTGCATGGATAGGTTCAGGCGCACGGATCGCCATGCAGAATTCTGACATTACCTTTGAAGTTGCGTCGATTGTTCAGTCGGTAGTATTTTTTCTGGTCACCAGCCTTATCCTGCGGAATATTTTTGTTGTGAAGCGGAGATGCCGATGAGCCACTACGATCACATTATTCACAGTGCAGTTACCATTATGACCCCCCTGCTTCTTGCCGCCACGGGAGGCCTTTTTACCGAGCTTGCCGGTATGCTCAACATCGCCCTTGAGGGGATGCTGCTTATTTCCGCTTTTACCGCCGTCACTGCAGTGTATTATACGGGAAGCGTTGTTATCGGGATTGCTGCGGCGATCATCAGTTCCATGATCCTTGCGGGGCTTCTTGCATCGGTAACCCTGCGGCTTAAATCCAATGTGTTTATCACCGGCCTTGCGGCGAATCTTTTTGCCGCAGGAATCACCGTGGTTCTTTCCCATTATTTTTTTGCAACCCGCGGTGTTGTGGTATTAAAAAACGCTCACCGTCTTACCCTTTTTGATATTCCTGTTATAGAAAATATTCCGGTACTTTCCGATATTTTTTCCGGGCACAGCTTTTATGTTTATTTAAGCTGGCTGCTGCTGTTTATCGCCGCTATCGTCATTTACAAGACGCCCTTCGGCTACCGTCTGCGGGCCTGCGGCAGACATTCCCAGGCCCTTGTTTCATTGGGCCTAAACCCCGACCTTTACCGGTACATCGCCTTCCTCATTTCCGGTTTTGCCTGCGGCATAGGCGGCTCTTTTCTGAGCCTGAACCTCGGCGTTTTTGTTCCCAACATGTCCTCCGGCAAAGGCTGGATCGCCCTTGTGGTGATTTTTCTTGGCAGCCGGAAACCCCAAAACATTATCGCCGCCGCATTTGTTTTCGGCCTTATCGACTCATTTTCAAATTATGCGCAGGGCCTTCTTAACATCCCCGCAGATTTTATTCTGGCAATTCCCTACATTTTTACCCTGTTAATGATGATAGGCGTATCAATACATGAGAAGATGAAGAACAAGGTTATGTAAGGGGGACCCCCGCAATGGCAAACCTGTCTCTCCCCGCTTCTTTTGCCCGGTAGAGGGCCTCATCCGCCTTGTTGTACAGTTCCTGGTATCCTTTTCCGTCCTGCGGCGCAAAAGATATTCCGATGCTTGCCGTAATGCCTTTCCCGCCGCCGGGAGGAATAACCTTGAGCCACTCATCGCGAATCTGCCGCGCTTTATTTTCCGCCATGGAGGCAGAACCAATATCCTTGCAAAAGACGGCAAATTCATCGCCTCCCAGCCGGCCGACAACATCAGACTCACGCATTATGCTCCGCAAAGCCTGTGCGCATTTTGTCAGCGCCTCATCGCCTGCGGCGTGGCCATGATTGTCATTGACCGCTTTGAAATAATCCACATCAATCATCATAAAGGCATTGATCTTGCCTTCCTCCGGCCGGAGACGCAGGATAGCGGTTACCTGCTGTTCAAATGCACCTCTGTTGCAAAGTGAGGTAAGTACATCCGTTTCTGATCTCTTGGTTGCAATGCTCAGGTTGATAAGATATTCGTCAATTTTTCGGACCATGGATTTCAAAGACTCGGCAAGGCTTTGCAGCTCATCACCGGTATTGATTTCCATGGATAAAATCCCTGCTGCTCCGATTGCATTTCCGCTTTCCGTTTTGTTGACAAGAAAACGGTCCGCCGCTTTTGCCATAATATTTATTGGAATGATGATGGCTTTCCGGATGATATACAGATAAATTACCGCAAAGGCCGCAGTGACTATGAGTATGATGACCGCAAACTGCCAGAGATAGGTTCTACGTCCGGCTATCACCTGGTTTACGTCAAAATCAATTCCGACATACGCCTTGCAGCTTCCGTCACCGCCGTAGAGCGGCTCGTTTACGGTTATGGTCCAGCCGTATTGGGTAATGCCCATAATGGTGTCAACTTCTCCGCCGTCACGCAGCTGTTTTTCTGTTGCTTCAGGATAGAGCCGCAGAATTTTGCCCGTGTCTTTATCGGTATATAAAAACGGATCAAAATCCCCCAATTCAGCCGCCATATTGGAAGTATCGGTATCAAATATATAATAAATTCCTTTCTCTGCCATTATAAACACATACAATGTCTGAGCTTCGCATTCCTCTTTCGCTTTTTGGAGTATCTCCATGATTCTCTCGTACTCGTCATCCATGGTAAGCGTTTCAAAGTATCCGGCTACGGAATCGGCGTCAATCGTCAGGGCAATAATACCGGCGGTGGTTTCCCCGAGTCTCCAGTAATAATCTTCTGCTGATTCTTTGAATCGCAAAAACCCGATAAGCATCATGACGCTGCTGATTGCCGCAATCATAAAGATGATTAATGCTGTCAGCCGCCTGCCTACGGAGCCGTTGATTTTTCTTTCTTTTTTTAGATGCTTACTCATTTTTACTCCCTTCCAATATCTTTCCTGTAACACATTCCTTCAAAATTGATTGCACCCAGTGCGCGGTATGCCGTTTCCCGGGCCTCATCGGCGTTATTGCCAAAAGCCGAAACGGTCAGAACCCTGCCGCCTGCGGTGCGAAGCCCTGAACCAAAGGGGCCGCCTGCTCCGCGGCTTGCGCCTGCGGCAAAAAGGTGCGCGCCGGTTCTTTTAAAGGCCGCTTCATTGATGGCGATGGGGTCACCTTTACGATATGAACCGGGATACCCTTCTGCGGCGGCAACGGGAGCACAGACAGCGCCCTTCTTCCATTTTAAAGGAAATGAATTAAGATTTCCATTTAAAATGGCAGTACAAAGATCCGCTAAATCGGAATTTAAAAGGGGCAGAACGGCCTGGGTTTCCGGGTCGCCAAGGCGTACATTGTACTCAAGCAAAAAACAGCGATCATCCTTTACCATGAGGCCGAAAAAGATAAAACCGCGGTAATCCATACCTTCTTTTTTTATCCCTTTCAGGGTGGGTTCCAGAACTGCTTTCCGGAAATCTTTCTGCGCTGCCGCGGTAAAATCCGGAACCGGGGCGATGGCCCCCATGCCGCCGGTATTCGGGCCTTTGCCGCCTTCAAAACGGCGCTTGTGATCCCGTGCCGATATAAAGGGCGCTATCGTTCCCCGGCCGCCTGACACGCTCACCGCCGCCAAAACCGAAACTTCCCGGCCTTCAAGAAATTCTTCCAGAACTACCGATGTTCCGGCCTCTCCTAAAGACTTTTTTTTCATAAATGAAGCGATGGCTTCTTCTGCTTCTTTTAAACCGGAAGCGATGACAACGCCCTTTCCGGCGGCAAGCCCGTCGGCCTTGATAACCAGCGGGGCGGCCTGCGCGGCATTACGTAATGATGCGCTAAAATATTTTTTAGCGTAATTACGTGCTTCGGCTATACCGGTAAAATTTTTACTTTTGGCGGCGCGGACGCCGTATTTACCCATAAATGATTTTGAATAAACCTTGCTCGACTCAAGCCGTGCGGCCTTTTTATCCGGCCCGATTATGGCAAGGCCCGCCGCACGGAAATGATCGACAATGCCGTCCGCTAAAGGAACCTCGGGGCCGACTACGGTAAAATCAATTTCATTTTCGCCGGCAAACTCAACCAGCGCAGGCCAGTCTTTTTTTGCCGCATTGCCTCCCGACGAGGCAGGGACATTTTCACATTTTTCTTCCCCTGCGGCGCCGCCGTTTCCCGGCGCGGCAAATATTTTTTCAATTTTTTCCGACTGGGCAAGTTTCCAGGCGATGGCGTGTTCTCTGCCGCCCGAACCAATTATCAATACTTTCATATTATCTCCCAAAATACACTGGCACGGCCTAGTGTTTAAAATGCCGTGTCCCGGTAAAGACCATCGCGATACCGTATTTGTCACAGGCTTCAACCGAAAGTTTATCGTTCATTGATCCGCCGGGCTGTACTATGGTTTTTATCCCGGCGGCGGCGGCGGCTTCGACCACATCGGCAAAGGGGAAAAATGCGTCCGAGGCCAGAACCCGTGCAGGGCTGCCGTCTACCGTAACTTTGGCGCCGCGTTCCAGTGACTGTTCGGCAGGCCAAATCCGGTTGACCTGTCCGCCGCCTATACCGACCGCCGCTTCATCACGCACGATCAGGATCGCGTTTGATTTTACAAAGATCACCGCCCGCATACCAAAGATCATGTCACGGATGTCTTCCGGTGAGGGCTTTGCCCGGGTGACCACTTCCCATTTTTCAAAGAGCTTTTTATCGGATTCCTGCACCAAAAGGCCGCCGTCAACGGCAATATACTCATGGGTTTCTTTCGGCGCACGGAGGGCTTTCATGATCCGCAAATTCTTTTTACGTTTAAGAATCTCAAGGGCATCATCGTCAAAATCCGGGGCGGCGACAATTTCCAGAAATAGTTCGCCGAGTTTTGCCGCCGTTGCCGCATCAACCGGAACATTCGACGCTACTATCCCGCCGAATATCGAAACCGGATCGCAGGCATAGGTTTTTTCGTACGCTTCCAGCAGAGTTGCGCCTAATGCAATGCCGCATGGCGTATTGTGTTTCACCGCGACACAGCAGATTTTTTTACCGGAGTTTCCGGCGTCAAGGCCGAGCTGTGCAATATCCTGCGATCCGATTGGCGCAGTGTTTCCGGACGCGGTATTGTCTGAACCGGTATTCTCCTGCGAGGCAACTCCTTTTGGATAAAATCCAAAAGCACAGGCCGCTTTCCAGGCCAAGTCCAAATCGCGGATATTGTTGTACCCAAGTTCTTTCCCATGAAGCTGTTCCATGCCGCCCAGTGCGCCGGGCCGGTCCGCATGAAAATACAGCGCCGCCGACTGGTGACCGTTCTCACCGTAGCGGATGCTCCGGGCTTTTTTGAGTGAGAGGGGCCAGAATGCGGGGTATTCTTCATCCAGCAGATACCGTGCAATCGCGGCGTCGTAGGCGGAGGTAAGATCGAAAACTTTTCCGGCAAGGCGTTTTTTGAATTCCGGCGAAAGGCCGGTTTCTGTTTTTAATCCTGCAATGGTTTCTTTATAATCGACAGGGTCGGTAAGAACGATAACATCCCGGTAATTTTTTGCCGCAGAACGGAGCATCGTGGGGCCGCCAATGTCGATGAACTCTACGGTTTCTTCAAGAGAAAGACCCGCCTGGACCTTGTCAAAAAACGGATAGAGGTTGACGCAGACCAGGTCGATTGTGCCAAGGCCAAGCTTGTTCAGCGTTTCCATGTGACTTGGTACATCGCGCCGGGCAAGGAGGCCCGCATGAACTGCGGGGTGCAGAGTCTTTACCCTGCCGTCAAGACATTCAGGAAAGCCGGTAACCGCAGACACATCGGTGACGGGGATTTTGTTCTCCTGCAAATGCTTTGAAGTTCCGCCGGTGGAAAGGATCTCCCAGCCTGCGCCGCTCAAATAAGAGGCCAGATCAAGAATGCCCTCCTTGTTGAATACGCTGATTAACGCCCGCTTTTTCATATCCGCTCCTGTTTTTGAAAGTTCTGTTTAAGAATACGCTCCGCCATTAAAGCCGCCGCCTCCGTTATTGCAATGTGTTCTTCATCGTGTATCCTGTCCGCAAGCGCATCAGGAGTGTCTCCTGTCATGACAGGAACTTTTCGCTGGAGGATGATCGGCCCCGTATCGGTTCCCGCATCAACCAGATGAACGGTACAGCCCGATTCTTTTTCCCCGGCGTCAAGCACCGCCTTGTGCACATGGTTACCGTACATCCCCATCCCGCCGAATTTGGGAAGCAGGCTCGGGTGAAGGTTGATGATCCGTCCCGAATAATATTGAATTATTTTTCCTTCAAGGATTGAGAGGAAACCCGCCAGTACGATGAGGCCGATACGGTGATCCCTGGCAATGCGGAATATACGATCAGAAAGTTCCCGCCTTCGATCTTCTTTTGGTAATTTTTTGTCCGGCTCTTCCACATAGACGGGGATGCCCCAAAGCTTTGCCCGCTCCAAAGCATACGCTTCCGGCCGATCGGAAACGGCAACGGCAAGTTTCCCGGGACCAAGGCCTCCGGTTTTTTCGGCATCCAGCAGCGCCTGAAAATTTGTACCGCCCCCGGAAACGAGAACGAGGATATTCACCTTATCAGACAAAGCGGATTCCTCCGGTTTCACCGGATTTCGCGCCCGGTGTTGACGCCTCCTTGACCGTTTCCACCTTGCCGATTACCCATGCAGGGAACCCTCTTTCATCAAGGTATTCAATAGCTTTTTTGCTGTCTGCCGGATCGACGGCTAAAACAAAACCGATTCCCATATTGTAGGTATTGAACATCAATTTTCGTAAAGCGGGATCGGTTTTAAGAAGTTCCGCTCCGCGTTCCTGCGCCCCTGCGCCTGAAAGTTTTTCACCTGTCACGCCGGGTGAAATACTTTCAGCATTGTTAACGTCAGCGATACCCGCAGCCAGGCGGGCAAAAATCGGCGGGATAGTCCAACTGCCGCCGGTAATTACCGCTTCAAATGCGGGCTTCCCGTTACGGGGAGCAGCAAACATCCGCGGGATATTTTCGTAGAAGCCGCCGCCGGTGATATGGGCCATGCCGTGAATTGCAATTTGTTCGAGCAGGCCGAGGATCGGTTTTACATACAGGCGGGTCGGTTCAAGCAGTGCGTGCCCGATGGGCATACCGCCGAAATCTTCATCAAGGCGGGGAATAACTTTTCGTATTAAACTAAAGCCGTTGGAGTGGGGCCCCGAAGACGCTATGCCGATAAGGGCGTCGCCGTTTTGGATTTTTTCGCCTGCGATAATTTTTTTCCGGTCGGCAATGCCCACGGAAAAACCGGCGATGTCGTATTTGCCCTCATCATAGAAGCCGGGCATTTCCGCAGTTTCACCGCCCAAAAGCACGCTCCCTGTTTCACGGCAGCCCACGGCAACGCCCTTGACCAGCGCGGCGGCTGTCCCGGCGTCAAGTTTTCCGCAGGCAAGATAGTCCAGAAAAAAAAGGGGCCGCGCCCCGTGACAGAGTACATCGTTGACGCACATCGCCACACAGTCGATCCCCACGGTATCGTATTTTTTCATCCGGAAGGCAATGTCGAGCTTTGTGCCCACTCCATCGGTTCCGGAAATGAGTACCGGTTCTTCCATTCCCCTGCCGGCCTCACAAAATTCTTTTAATGAAAACATTCCCGCAAAACTGCCGATGCCGTTTAACACCGCCGGGTGAGCGCTTCCCGAATCGCCGTTGGCGATCTTCGCAAGTTCCCGGTACTTCCCGACGGCCCGGTAGCCTTCTTCAATATCGACGCCCGCCTGCTTGTAATCCATGGCGCATTGTACCACAAGCGGGCGGTTTTTATCTATAGAGTTTAATTGATGGGAACAGAAACCGCAGTGCTCAGCGATGTGCCCACGGTAATGCCGGTCTTTATCGATGTTTCATTACGATACAGTGACCATGCGCTGTTTTGTACCAGTTCCGGAGTACTGATAAAAAGGGTTGTAAACGCCTTTTTCGAAGTGTATTCAGCTATTACGGTTCCTGCAGCATTCCGCAGCTGGATTTTATCACCGATAGTCAGAGCTTTCGAAAAAGTAATCTTCAGTGATTTCTGCGTTCCTCCAAACGTTGTTGAAGCCATTGACCCTTTGATTTCACCTGCCAGTATTTTTCCGCCGTTTATCGTAAAAGTACCATCCGAATCCAACGCCTCATTTCCCGATTTTGCCGGACCGTGAACCGTGACATAGCCGCCGGTTACCAAAACAGTACTATTGGAATCAATACCGTCTCCCTCAGCATCTATTGTCATAGTACCGCCGGTTATTATAATAGTAACGTTGCTGTTTGTGGTTGTTCCGCCGCCGTTATTGCCGCCCTGACCAGGCCTGCCGCCTCCGCCGGGCGCGGGAGTAGTTGATGTTCCATCTGAAGCATTTATTCCGTCATCGGATGAAACAACATTAATAACGCCGCCGTTAATGACAAGTTTTGCCGCCTCAAGCCCTTCATAGGATTTTTGGACGTTGATGGTTCCGTCGTTAACCTTGAGTACCTTGTCGGCATGGAAGCCATCGTCATTGGTTTTGATGGTAAAATTTCCGCCGTATATCAAAACGGTATCATTTGAGTGCAAGGCGTCATCCAGGGCATCAATATTAAAAGTTCCTCCGGTAATCAATATATACAGATCGCTCTTGATGCCTTTGCGGGAAGTTGTTCCGCTGTAACCTGTCGTAGCAGTGGTTGATCCGCCGCCGGATTTAATGGTGACGTTGGTACTGCCATCGACAATATACACGGCACGGGAAGCCTGCATACCGTCTTCGCCGGAAGTAATGTTAAGCGTTGCCTTTTCAATGTAGATATATCCTGCCGATACATCATCTTCGGCGTCCGATTTTATGGCGTCCTCCGTAGCTGTAAGGGTGAAGTTTCCGCCCTTGATAATAACGGCGTCATTCCCTTTGAGGGCGTTATTTTTTGCGGTAACGTTTATGACGCCGCCCATGATTTTAAGGCTGTCCTTGCTGCCGATACCGTTGTTGTATCTGCCGTTTACCGTAAGGCTCCCCGTTCCGTTAATGGTCAGGGAATTCTTGGCAAACAGGGCGGCGTTGGGCTCCTCGCCTGCAAAAAACCGGGTATACGTTACCGCATCGGTCAGCGTATTTACCGTCCCCGTCGCCAGGGTAATCACCTTTTTCTTGCTGCCAAAAATGGCAAGGGGGGCGCTGTCGCCTGAAGTGATGCTCACCCCGTTAAGGACCAGAAACACCTGGGCGTCAACATTGACCAAAACCTGCCCGTTGGAAAGCGTACCGTCTATGGCGTAGGTCCCCGCAGCGCTTATAGTAATGATATTTGTTGTGTTGTTGATGGTAACAGCGTCTGAGGCCGCCGTTGTCGTGCTTGCGCCGTTTGCAAGATGGATGGATACAGCGCCTGCAACGGCGGAAACGGTTTTGTCCGGATTGGTATCATCTATATCCAGCGCCAAAATTGCCGCTAATGCCGCTGAGGTATCAACTCCGGAGGTGTCGCCGGTATCAGGGTCACCGCCGCCGGAATTTTCGTCACCGGAACCACCGGTATCTCCACCGGGATCATCGGTATTTTCACCGGGATCACCGATATCTTCACCGCCGGGACCTCCGCCGCCGGGTTTATCGGGATGTTTTTGGTTATTCTCATTGGTGGGGGGGACATACGGCAATAATTCCGGCGCGCAAGCTGTCATACAAAAGGCTAATGCAAAAGCTACTGTTGTCAGGATAATTGATACCGTGCGGATACCAGATATCCCGAAGATGCCCCTAATGATATGTTTCATATCAGGCTCCTTGGGCTAAATGCCCTAAAATAAGTATATCACAGGATTTTTCAAAAACCAAGACAAAATAAAAAGTGCCTGGCGCCATATTTCTTACGGTTCCAGCCAGGAACGGCCCTTTTTTAACGCTGCATTGGGGTATTTTTTGTTGATTTCGAGTATCTTTTTTTCCAGCGTACTTTCCTTTTCATCAGCAGGTGCGAATAAGTCACCCTGGGGAGCAGGATCTTCCAGATTGGAAAGTCCTGCCCCTATCAGCCTGACCCCCGCGCCGCTTTTATACTTTTTGTGAAAGAGGGCAAGAATCCGGTCAAAAAGATCGTTTATGCTGGTCACGGGATTAGGAGAGGTTTCCTGGGCGCTTTCCGTTATAAAATCGCCGTAACGGATTTTGATAAAAACCGTCCTGCTCTGCTGCTTTTCATCCAGCAGCCGCCAGACAAGCGATTCACAAATTTCAA
>JAISJS010000093.1 GCA_031261385.1 Treponema sp. | reverse complement strand
TTTAAGTTTCTTCATCATTATTACCGGAGCATTAGTTGTTGAAACATATATTTTTTAAAAACGGCGCCCTTCGCAGAACCCTTCTCTGGGCTGCGGTGATTGCATCCTTCGTGTTTTTTATATCTTCCCTGCCCCCAAAAACGGCGGACAGCGGGAAAGATCAAGAGACCGGGACAGTGGAAGGCGGTGTCGGCGGTATGGCTTATCCTGACGCCAGTCTGATTGAATCGGAAAACGTCCTTGTTTCTTTTGAAGGGGACAGCCAGGACCTGGGTATCCTCGAACCGGAATCTTTTTCCAAGCCGCGGATACTGCTGTACGACACATACCGGGTGCAAAACGGGGACATGATCGGCCACCTGGCCCGGGACTTCGGCCTGAATGAAGATACCCTTATCTCGTACAACGCGATAAAGAACACCCGGACACTGCAAATCGGGCGGGTGCTGAACATACCGAATCAGGACGGCATCCTCTACACGGTAAAAAAAGACGACACCCTTTCGCAGATTGCGGAAAAACATAAGGCCGACGTACAGGCCATCCAAACGGTGAACGAGCTTTTCTCCGATACGGTACACACGGGGCTGGTGCTTTTTGTGCCGGGCGCGCGGATGAATTCGGCCGAACTCCAGGAAATTAACGGCGAGCTTTTCATCTGGCCCATATCCAGCAGGCGTATTACCAGCAGCTATGGCTACCGGCCCAGCCCCTTTACCGGGGTACGGTCCTTCCACTCCGGCCTTGATATCGGCGCCGCCACGGGTACGCCGATCTACGCGGCTATGCCGGGCCGGGTAACGACCGCCGGCTGGGATGATTCCTATGGAAATTATGTGGTGATTACCCACCAGAACGGCTACCGCTCCCTCTATGGCCACATGAGCATTATCCGGGTAAAGACCGGCGCCTACGTGAACACCGAGACACGCATCGGCGATGTGGGCAGCACCGGTCTCAGCACCGGCCCGCATCTGCACTTTACCGTGTACAAAAACGGCGTCACGGTGAATCCCCGCACGCTGCTACAGTAGGCCCACTCACACCCCGCCGGGGGAGTGACGTCAAGCCCAAGACAGCCACGCTCAGCCTTCGGCTTCATTCAAGTGTCTGTCATGGGCTTGACGCCGCTCCCCCGGCGGCATTGGTTCGCTGGGTGGGGAAGCGATGGGGGCTGTTTTCAGCCCTGCGATGTTAGTGGTTTTTTGTTAGTACCGAATCTACCAGATATTTAAACGCGGGGTCCAGGGTTTTTTCCATGCCGATGTCCGGGGTAAGAATGTTGTTGTTGATGAAGTGAAGGCCCCCCCGTTCCAGAATGATTTCGCCGTCAGCCGCGGCGTCTTCCGGCAGGGGCTCGAGTATTTCGGGGTCACCCCTGTCCTGTACAAGGAAGGGCCGGTACAGCACGGAGATACCCCGGTCCCCCGCCAGTTCCTTAAGTTCCGCAACAACTTCGGCGTCACCGGCAGCCGGCGATTCCTCAAAGGCCTCCAGTTCTTCAAGATATTCTCCATCATCCTCTTCCGTGGGGGCGGGCGCTCCTGACGGCATGTTTTGGAGGATACGGTTCAAAATGGTTTGGACTTTTTTTTCATCGATGGCGGCGGCAACGGTGTTTTGGCGGCTGCCGATGATGGCGAGAAGTTCATCCCAGGATTTATCGATCAGGGTATCAATAGTATCGGACGCCTGTTTGCTCCGCGGTATCCTGAGCCCCCGTTTCATCTCGGTGCGGATATCCTCCCGGCGCCGTTCCATCTCCCCTATCCAGTAGGTCCAGTCCACCTCACCCTTGCGGGTATAGAACTGATCGATCATAAAAACCCGGAGGCGCTTGAGCCGGTTCCGGATCACCATCATGGTATCCTGCGGGAGGTTAAAGAACAGGAAAATAACCAGATAGAGGGTGATAAAAAAAGAGCCCAACAGTATGTATTTCATGGCCGGGGGGAAAGAAAAAAGGCTCTCGTTTACCAAGCGGCCCACAAAAATCCCTTGGCTGGTTTTGGCTGAAATAAGCGCCAGGGTACCGGTATCCGCCGCTGAATCCAGGGGCGTCAGGGAGAGAATTCCCTCGCTCCAGATTGCGGCGGCCATGGGCAGCAATACCTGCCCCTGCAGCAACGCCTGCCCTGCGCCGGGAATCCCCGAAAGTATCCCCGGGGGCTTTGAAATAATAGAGACATCCTCCCCAACTTTTATACGCCTTTCTGCAATCAACCGCCCGGTTACCGCACGGAGGGAAAGGGTAAAAAGGCCGGTACCCCGGTACACCCCAAAGGAATCATAAAGGGGGAAGGAAAAAATGATGCGGTTAAGCTCCCCATCCAGTGTCAGCCTGGTCATCCCCTGATAGGGAACCTCTACCTGGCTGTAGGGCAGATCGCCGGGTACATCACCGTAGTTCCGGTAGGTAAGGGAAAACTGATCCTGGTCCAGAATATCCTGCGGAGCGTTTGAAAAATGAATGCGGCTGCCCTCCGCATCGACAAAACGCACCGATTGGAGGCCGGCCTGGGATTCCAGCAGCAGCCCGTACACACGGCTGCGTTCAAAAATATCCTCCGCCTCCTGATTGGGCAGGAAGCTGCGCCGTACGGCGGGTTCTTTCAGGGTCGCGGAAAAGCCGGCCTCCAGTTCGGCAAGAAATTCTTCAATAACGGCGGCGTCTTTTTCCAGTTCCCGCGTCAGGGCTTTGATGATGGAAGGATCGTAAAAACGGGTCTCCACCAGATCGAACAGGCCGGCAAAGGCAAGTACGGTGAAAACCGCAGAGAGAAGAACCGAAATAAGAAGACTTACCGCCGCCTTGTGAAGTACCGCCAAACCTGAAAACTCCGTTGGATTACGGCGCAGGGCCGCTTGTATAGACAGAGATTACTATATAATTTATTTTTTTACTATGGCGAAAACTTACGATACCGAAACGCCGCCGAAACGGGCCTTCCTGGTGAGTATGACCGAATCGGGCAGCCGCGCTGCGGATGAGGCGGAATCCCTTGCGCGGGAGTTGGCGGGGCTGGCACACAGTCTGGGACTGGAGATTGCGACCCAGGAAATCGTGACCCTCCGGGGAAAAACGCCGAAATTCGGCATGGGAACCGGGAAAGCCCAAGAACTGGCCGATAAAGCCGCGGAAATCAAGGCGGATCTGTTCATTTTTGACTGGAATCCCATCCCTTCCCAGCAGCGGAACTGGGAAACCCTGTCGGGGATCCCCGCGGTGGACCGGCAGGAGCTGATCATCCGCATCTTTGCGGAGCGGGCGGTGACCCGGGAGGCGGAACTCCAGGTGCGTCTCGCGGAGCTAAACTACTCCCTGCCCCGCCTGAGTCACAAGTATATAGACCTGAGCCGTCAGCGGGGCGGCCGCTACGGTACCAAAGGCTCCGGAGAGACCCGGCTGGAAACGGACCGCCGCCTGGTGGAACAGCGGATTTACCGGCTGGAACAGGAACTGGAGGAGGTCCGCCGCCAGCGCATGGTCCAGCGGAACCGGCGGGAGCGCCAGGGGATTCCCCTCTGCGCGCTGGTGGGCTATACCAACGCCGGTAAATCCTCCCTGATGAACGCCCTCACGAACGCCGGGCTTTTGGCGGAAGACAAACTTTTCGCCACCCTGGACGCCGCTTCCCGCCGTTACGAACTGCGGAAGGGCCTGCCGGTGCTGCTGGTGGACACCGTGGGCTTTATCCGCCGCCTGCCCCACGCTTTGGTGGAAGCTTTTCATTCCACCCTTGAGGAAGCCAGCCTTGCAGACATCCTGATCAATGTCCTTGACGCATCCGATCCTGACGCGGAGAAGTTCTACGAAACCACCCTTTCGGTTTTGGGTGAACTGGGTGCGGGCAAAATTCCCCTGATCACCGTGCTGAACAAGATCGACCGTATCCCCTCGCCTGAGGCCCTGGAAAATTTGCTGCGGCGTTACCCCGGCAGTATCCCCGTTTCGGCGTTGGACCGCCGTGGCCTTGCGGAACTCACCGCCCGGATGGAAAAGCTCCTTGCCGGAAGCGCCCGCCGGTTCCGCTTTCCCCCGAATCGTACAGACCTTGCAAGCATGCTCCACCGCAGCGGACAGGTTCTGTCAGAAAGTTATGAAGATGATAGTATTATTGTCGAAGCCCGTGTGGATGAGAAAACCGCCGGGCAGTTACGGGAATTCGTTGTTAATGAGGACTTTTAGCCAATGGGCTTCAAATCAATGGGCTAAAGCCAATGGGCTTCAGCCCACGGTTTCCCGGAACCTTAGTACCGGCCAGTCCCGTTGTTTCGCCTCCCGTTCCAGAAACCGGTCGGGGTTTACCGCCACCGGATGGCCGCAGAATTCCATCACCGGCAGGTCCGTATAGGAGTCGGAGTAAAAGCAGACATCCTCCGGGGGCAGGGACCGTTCTTTAAGCCAGGCCGCCACTGCGTTTTTTTTGTTTTTTCCGAAGGGGATCATCCCCCGGATACGGCCCGAGGTCCTGCCGTCGGCAAACTCAAGGGCGCTGTCTATGGAATCGGTAAGCGAAAGATAGTCTTCCAGGGGCCGGATCAGAATGTCAAAGGAGGATGTGGCAAGATACACCGGTTCCCCTTTTTCCTGAAGGGAGCGGATGAGGCGCACCCCTTCGGCGTAGATATTGGGCTTGAGCCGGCGGATAAAACAGGCGCTTACCAGATTTTCCATCACCTGTTTATCGATCCCCGCCAGATGGGTCACCGCCTGGGCGATAAAATCCTCATTTGCCCGCCCAAGCTTGTAACGGACCCATTCAAAGGGAAGATGCCGGAACTGCCCCAGGGAGACCTTCTTTTGCTTGAGAGCCTCCAGAAAAAAATACCAGGAAGTAGATTTTTTGATCAGCGTATAATCAACATCAAAAAGATGGACGCTCATAAAAATTCCAGATATTCACTTTCCCGCAGGGCCTGTTTCGCATATTCCCCCCGCATTTCTTCCGGGAGCAGGGCCGCAAGCTGGCCCATAAGCTCTTCGGTCATCAGTCCCCGCAGGACTTTACCGGGCCTGCCGTCATCACACTTAATCCGGAAAGGCCGGCCCACCCTAATGTAAAAGGGGGTGCGCTTAAAGTGTTTCATGTTCTCCCAGACTTTTTCACCCCCAAAATGAACCACCGGCAGTACCGGCGCGCCGGTGGCCAGGGCCAGTTGGATAATGCCCCCCTTACCCTTTTGCAGCACCCCGTTTTTGCTCCTGCTCCCCTCGGGAGCGACGATCATAAAGAACCCCATTTCCATCGCCTCCCGAACCCGCCGGAAAGTTTCGTTATAGGAACCGTCCCGGTCCAGGGGAACGGCGCTGTAGGTGTTAAAAAGAAAGGCTATGAAGGGATTTTTCCAGGTTTCCTCTTTAGCCAGCCCCGTAACCCGCCGGGGGTAACCATAGGAAGCCAGTAAGGGGACTTCCAGAAAATTGATATGATTGATGGCGAGGATCACCGGGCCGGAATAGTTGGACCTCCGGTCCATTGACCTTTGGTC
>JAISJS010000081.1 GCA_031261385.1 Treponema sp. | reverse complement strand
AAAATCGATGAGGATGTGGATTTTCCCGGGGAATTAATCGCCTTTATTGACGAATGGAAGGTAAAACCGGGCAGTCTTATCATGATTCTGCATAAAACCCAGGAAACGTTCGGGTTTATTTCACGGCAATCGGCGGAGACGCTTTCCCGGCTTACCGGGATTCCGCTGGCCCGGATCTACGGGGTTATCACGTTTTATCACTTCTTTAAGACCACCAAACCGGGCAAAAACAAGATTTCGGTGTGTTTGGGCACCGCCTGCTATCTTAAAGGCGGTCAGGACCTTATCGAGGAAGCGCGGAGCCTTTTGGGGCTTGCCGAGGGCGGAGTCACCGAAGACGGCCTTTTTTCCATCGACCCGGTGCGCTGCGTCGGCTGCTGCGGCCTTGCCCCGGTGCTCACCGTGGGAACCGAAACCTACGGCAAGCTGACCAAGGATATGCTCCCCGGTATCATCGCCAAATACCAAAACGTATAAAAGATGGGATTCTTACTGATTCATGCATGGAGTTTCGTAGAAACTCCTAGACTAAAAAACGAAGTTTTTTAGTCATGCACTTTACACTGAGCGATCTAATGATCGATATAGCCCAGAATGCCGCCGAATCGGGGGCAACACTGGTGGAATTTGAAGTGCAGGAGACCGTTTCTGATGAAAAAGGGGAGTTCCGTTTTATCATCAGGGATAACGGCAAGGGAATGGCGCCGGAGGAGTTGGAGCGGGCGAAAGACCCCTTTGTGACTGACGGGAAGAAGCATCCCAACCGTAAGGTGGGGCTTGGGATTCCCTTTTTGATTCAGACGGCGGAGCAGTCAGGCGGCGGTTGGGATTTGCAGTCCGAAAAGGGCAAGGGAACCACGACGACCGCCTGGTTCGATACTGCCAATGTGGATACCCCGCCGGTGGGAGACCTTCCGGGTATGTTCAGGACGGTTTTGCTTTTTGAAGGACCTGACGAACTGGTTATCCGCCGCTCACGGAATGTGGGTGAAAGTTACGAGGTCCGCAAGACGGAGCTTAGCGAAGCCCTTGGCGGTTTTGAGGATACGGGGTCGCTGGTTCTGCTGGACCGGTACCTGCGTTCACTGGAAGGCGGCGATGATGAAGACGAGGAAACGGTACAGGCGGACGCATAAGCCGCTTTTTCATCATATTAAAGAGGAGAGAGGAAGATGGCAAAAATGACATTGGAGGAACTGAGGAATCTCAGGGATACCAAAAAAAATGACCTGCGCAAGCGGGACGCCGAAGGCAAGGAAATTCAGGTTATTGTCGGCATGGGCACCTGCGGTATTGCCGCCGGGGCAAAGGTAACCCTGGACGCTTTTATCAACGCGCTGGACGCCAACAAGCTCGTGGACAGTGTTTTGGTCAGGCAGACCGGCTGTATGGGACTCTGCCATTCCGAACCGACGGTCGAAGTGATCGTTCCCGGTATGCCCGCGGTAATTTACGGCAAGGTTGACGGCGCTGTTGCGGAAGAGATCGTCAAGAAGCATATTATTGGTAAGGCGCTCCTGGATAACCACATCCTTGACCGGCCCGCCAAAGACATAGTTAACGCATAATAAGGGGGAAAGGATGGCCTATAACCACTACATCCTCACCTGCGGCGGGACTGCCTGTGAATCAAACAAGGGCGCCGAAATTTACGAACGGCTTATTGCCGAGGCGGAAAAGCAGGGTGTGAAGGATCAGGTTCAGATTGTTAAGACCGGCTGTTTCGGATTTTGTGAACGGGGGCCCATTGTCAAGGTGCTTCCGGAAGACTCCTTTTATGTGGATGTCAAACCCGATGACGCGCCGGAAATTATCGCCGAGCAGATTGTAAAGGGGCGCGAGGTAAAACGGCTCCTGTACAAGGGTGAGGGGGAAAAGAAATCCGCCAACGCGGTGGAAGATATCGAATTTTATCAGAAACAGGTTCGCGTCGTTTTGCGGAACTGCGGAGTTATCAACCCTGAAAGTATCGATGAGTACATCGCCCGGGAAGGCTACAGCGGCCTTGAGAAAGTGCTCTTTGACTGGAGCCCCGAAGACGTAATCAACGAAGTTAAAATTTCCGGGCTCCGGGGCAGGGGCGGCGCAGGCTTTCCGACCTGGCTCAAATGGGATCTGGCCCGCAAGGCTCAGGGCGACGTAAAATATTTTATCTGCAATGCCGATGAAGGCGACCCCGGCGCGTACATGGACCGGTCAACCATCGAAGGTGATCCCCATTCGATCATCGAAGGAATGATCACCGGCGGTAAGGCAATCGGCGCCCATGAGGGTTTTGTCTATATCCGCGCCGAATATCCGCTGGCGATAGAGCGCCTCAAGATAGCCTTGGCTCAGGCGCGGGACTACGGTCTTTTGGGCAAAAATATTTTGGGTTCAGGTTTTGATTTTGATATTGAAATCCGGCTCGGCGCGGGCGCCTTTGTCTGCGGTGAGGAAACGGCGCTTATCAAATCCGTTGAAGGGAACCGCGGTATGCCCGTTCCCAAGCCGCCGTTCCCGGCAAACAAGGGACTCTGGCAGAAGCCCACGGTTATCAATAACGTGGAAACGCTGGCAAACATTCCGGTCATTACCGCCAAGGGCGGCGCATGGCTCGCCAAAATCGGCACCGAAAAATCAAAAGGCACCAAAGTTTTCGCCCTGACCGGCAAGGTAAAAAATTCCGGCCTTGTTGAAGTTCCGATGGGAACCACCCTGCGTGAAATTATTTTCGACATAGGCGGCGGCATCAAGGACAAAAAGAAATTCAAGGGCGTGCAGACCGGCGGTCCTTCGGGTGGTATCTTAACCGACAAGGTGCTCGATACTCCCATCGACTACGAAAGCCTTACCGCCAACGGATCGATGATGGGATCAGGCGGTATGATCGTCATGGACGAAGACGACTGCGTGGTTGACGTGGCCCGGTTCTACATGGACTTCTGCGTCGACGAATCATGCGGCAAGTGTTCGCCCTGCCGTATCGGCACCACCCAGCTTCTGGGGCTTCTGGACAAGATCGCCCACGGTAATGGGGAAGAGTCGGATCTGGACAAACTCGAAGTTATCGGTAAAGCAATGTCAAAGGCGTCCCTTTGCGCCCTCGGCCAGACCGCGCCGAATCCCACGCTGTCGACGATTAAAAATTTCCGGGAAGAATACCTGGAACATATCCGCGATAAAAAGTGCCGTTCCGGCAAATGCAAGCATCTGGTACGCTTTATCATCGATCAGGAAAAATGTATCGGCTGCGGCGCCTGCGCCAAGAAGTGTCCCGGCAACTGCATTACCCAGGTTCAGGGGAGTGACAAGAAACGGCCTCCGTATCAGATCGATCAAGCAGCCTGCGTCAAGTGCGGTGAATGCTTCAAGACCTGCAAATTCGGCGCAATAAGCAAGCAATAGGATTAGGAGAATAAACTATGGTTAACCTTAAAATAAACGGTACTGCCATTCAGGTTGAGGACGAAACCACGATCCTCGAAGCGGCCAAGAAGGTCAATATCAAGATCCCCACCCTCTGTTACAATCCGGATCTTCCCGCCTGGGCTTCCTGCGGGATCTGTATTGTGCGGACTGCCGGTCCCGGTTCACCCCGGATGGCCCGGGCCTGTTCCACCCCCGTGGCGGAGGGCATGGATGTGATCACCCATGACGCGGAACTCATCGCGGTGCGCCGCTCCGTCGTGGAACTGATCCTTTCAAATCATCCCAATGACTGTCTCCAGTGTCCGCGGAACGGCAGCTGCGAACTGCAAACTTTGGCGGCGGAATTCGGTATACGGGAGGTTCCTTTCAAAAAGGTCCTTAACGGTCTGCCCATTGACGACAGTAACCCTGCGATCATTCTCAATCCCGAGAAGTGCATCCGCTGCGGGCGCTGTGTCAAGGTTTGTCAGGAAGTGCAGAATGTCTGGGCTCTGGAATTCCTTGGGCGCGGCATCAAAGGCCGGATTGCACCCGCCGCCGATGCGCCGCTTGGGGAAAGCCCCTGTATCAAGTGCGGCCAGTGCGCCGCTCATTGTCCTGTTGGCGCCATCTACGAACGTGACGATACTCCCAAGGTATGGGCCGCCTTGCAGAACCCCGATATGCACACGGTCGTGCAGATCGCACCTGCAGTCCGCGTCGCCCTGGCTGAAGAATTCGGCCTGCCCCCCGGAACGGTGTTCACCAAAAAGATCTATGCGGCGCTGCGCCGCCTCGGTTTCAATACCGTGTTTGACACAAACTTTTCGGCAGACCTTACGATCATGGAAGAGGGGACCGAACTGGTTAAGCGCCTGACCCAGGGCGGGGACATTCCCTTAATCACCAGCTGCTGTCCCGCATGGGTCGACTATCTGGAAAAATATTATGCCGACATGATCCCCAATTTCTCCACCGCCAAGTCACCCATGCAGATGATGGGGGCGATGATAAAGGCCTACTGGGCGGGTAAAGCAGGGGTAAACCCGGACACGGTGTACTCCGTAGCGGTCATGCCCTGTACCGCCAAGAAATGGGAGACCAGGCGCAACGATGACATGAAGAGCGCCGGTCATGGTGATGATGTTGATATCTCCATCACCACCCGGGAACTTGCCCGGATGATCAAGCAGGCGGGTATCGAAATCCTTAAGCTTAATGATGAAGAAGCGGATAATCCCCTGGGTCCCTACACCGGGGCGGGGACGATCTTCGGCGTTACCGGGGGAGTCATGGAAGCCGCTGTTCGCAGCGCCTACTTCCTCGTCACCCAGAAAGAGCTGGCGGATGTGAACTTTAAACCTGTCCGCGGTATGGACGGGGTTAAGGAAGCGGAGGTGGACTTTAATAACGGCACCAGGATACGTATCGCCGTTGCCCATCAGATGGGGAACATCGCCGCAGTGCTGGACAAAATCCGCCTTGCCAAGGCGGCGGGGAAGGAACCGCCCTACCACTTTGTGGAGGTCATGGCGTGCCGCGGCGGCTGTATCGCCGGGGGCGGCCAGCCCTACGGATGCACCGACGAAGTTCGCGCCCAGAGAACCAGGGGGATCTATCAGGATGATGAAAAATCCCAGTACCGCTGTTCCCATCAGAATCCCTTTATCCAGCAGGTGTACAAGGAATTCCTCGGTGAGCCCAACGGCCACAAGGCCCACGAACTTCTGCATACCAAATATGTGGAACGGCCATTGTATCTTAAATAGGTATACGTGTTGAGAGATTAACAGCCTCGCCTTAGCGCGAGGTTGTTTATTTAAGAGATAGAGAAAAGTTTTTCAGGAGGAACGTATGGAAAAGTTGTTCGGCCTCAAAGAGCGCGGAACTACCGTTCGCCGGGAGCTTGTTGCAGGGCTCACCACCTTTCTGACCATGGCCTACATTCTGGCGGTTAACCCGGGAATGCTCGGCAGCATTGGCAACGGCATGACGCCGGGGGCTGTTTTTACCGCAACGGTTATTGCCTCGGCGATTGCCACCCTGTGTATGGCGTTCCTGGCTAACCTTCCGATAGCCTTGGCGCCCGGCATGGGACTCAACGCCTTCTTTACCTATACGGTAGTTTTTGGCATGGGGTATTCCTGGCAGGTCGCCCTGACCGCAGTATTCCTTGAAGGTATCCTTTTTATTGTTCTTTCCCTTTTCAATGTCCGTGAAGCAATCGTCAAGGCGATTCCGGCAAATTTGAAGAAAGCGGTTGCCGTTGGTATCGGCCTCTTTATTGCCCTTATCGGCCTTGCCAATGCCAATATATTGGTAAACGATGCGGGGACGATCATTGGGTTTGGAGACCTCCTCCACGGGACAGCGCTGGTTGCCATCATCGGCCTCGTGATTATTACCATTCTTTATACGCTCAAAGTTCCCGGCTCCATTCTGATAGGGATTCTCGCCACGACGATTATAGGAATATTTGTTCCTATACGTGATGAGGCCGGTCTGATTATTGGGCATGTAACCAATATTACAAAGGGTTTTAATCCCTTTAGCCTTCCCGAAGCGCCGCTCCTGTTTAAATTTGATTTTAGCAATATTATCAGTTTTCAGTTTTTCACGGTATTTTTTACCTTCCTCTTTGTTGATATTTTCGACACCGTAGGAACCCTCGTCGGGGTTACCACCCAGGCGGGACTCATCGACAAGGACGGGAATATTCCCAAAGTAAAACAGGCCTTACTCTCCGATGCTATCGGAACGGTAGCGGGCGCCTCCCTTGGAACTTCCACGGTAACGAGCTTTGTGGAAAGCACCGCAGGTGTTGCAGTCGGCGGACGTACCGGGCTTACCTCGGTATTTACCGGGATATTCTTCCTGCTTGCCCTTTTCCTTTCACCGCTGTTCCTGCTTATCCCGAGCGCCGCAACGGCGCCTGCCCTGGTACTCGTCGGCTTCCTTATGATGCAGGCGGTTACCGGCATCGACTTTTCCGATCCTACCGAAGGCATCCCCGCATTCCTTGCCATCATAATGATGCCCTTTGCCTACAGCATTGCCGAAGGTATCGTGTACGGAGTGCTTTCTTTTGTTATCCTTAAGTCGGTTACCGGAAAATTCAAGGATATCACGGTGGTCACCTGGGTATTGTTTGTTATCTTCCTGCTCAGGATTATTTTAAAGTAGGAGCATTGTAAAGTTCTTATGATGACCGATCAGGAAATTTTGAGCAGGGTAGACCATACCCTGCTCAAGGCAACAGCCGACTGGAAGGGGATAGCAAGGCTTTGCGATGAGGCGGAGCAGTATAAGACTGCTTCGGTCTGCATTCCCCCTTCCTTTGTAATGCCCGTTCACGAAGCCTACGGAGACCGTGTGACAATTTGCACGGTCATCGGTTTCCCGCTGGGGTACAATATTGCCGCGGCAAAAGTTCTTGAGACCGAGCGGGCCATCCGTTCCGGGGCAAAAGAAATTGACATGGTGATAAATCTTGGCGATGTAAAGAGCGGCCATTTTGACTGGGTAAACGAAGAAATTGCCCTTGTACGGAAAGCGGCGGCGGATAAAATCCTTAAAGTAATTATCGAAACCTGCTATCTTACCGAAGACGAAAAGATCCGCCTCTGCGGCATCGTCACCGAAGCGGGCGCGGATTTTATCAAAACTTCTACCGGTTTCGGAAGCGCCGGGGCGGTACTCTCCGATATACCCTTATTTAAAAAACACATTGGAAGCAATGTGAAGATCAAGGCTGCGGGCGGTATACGGACCCGTGAGGATTTTGAAGCCTTTATCAACGCCGGCGCAGACCGTATCGGAACGAGTTCCGCAGTGGCGCTGCTGACGAGTAAGGAATGAAGAATAATTAACCGCAAAGGCGCAGAAGGCGCAGAAGGAAAGAAAAAGAAATTCCTTCCCCCTTATTCGCCTTATTCGCCTTTGCGGTTTATATAAAAGGAGGTATAAAGTGTTGACCGGAATTGCACATCTTGCCCTGACCGTTAAGGATATGGACAGGGCAAAAGATTTTTACTGCAGGGCGCTCGGGTTAAAAGAGGTCTTTGAGTTTAATAAACCCGATACCGGGGAGCCGTGGATTGTGTATCTTCATCTGGACAAAAGTCAGTTTGTCGAGCTTTTCTACAACGGGAAAACCGATAACCCGTGGAATTCATCTTACCGGGGTTTTAATCATATTTGCTTTGAAGTTGATGATATTCATAAAAGCGCCGATCAGATCAAAAAAGCGGGCTATAAAATCGATCAGGAACCCAAAGTGGGAATTGATAAAAACTGGCAGGCCTGGGTCACCGATCCCGATGGTGTGCGCGTTGAGTTGATGCAAATCAGCCCCGAGTCGCCTCATGCAAAAGTTGCCGCCGGGCTGCCGTTATAGGAGTTATAATCATGAAACGTAAAGCGCTTATCCTGTGCGGAGGCTGGGACGGTCACGAACCGGTTCCCCTTACTGCGCGGTTCAAAAAATTTCTTGAATCCGAAGATTTTGATGTTACCGTTGCCGAAGAATTAATGGTGCTGGAAGACAAAACAGTTCTTTCATCGCTCGATCTTTTTGTACCTATTTGGACCATGGCAAAAGAAGATTTCCCCAAACCGTTTTTTGAACCGCTGCTTGAAGCGGTGGGCGGGGGCCTTGGCGTTGCCGGCTGTCACGGCGGTATGTGTGATGCGTTCAGGAACAATGTGGCCTGGCAGTTTCTTACCGGGGCCAATTGGGTGGCTCATCCCGGCTGCGACGGTACAAAGTACCGGATCAATATTATAAGCAAATCCAACCCTCTCACCGAGGGGATTAAAGATTTTGACGTAAGCTCGGAACAATATTATCTTCATGTTGACCCTGCCAACGAGGTTCTTGCCACAACCCGTTTCCCCACGGTGAAGTGGTACCACTCGGCAAACGGCGAGGTTGATGTGCCCCAGGTGTGGACACGAAAATGGGGACACGGCAGGGTCTACTACAATGCCCTGGGCCACCACAACGATGTGTTTGATATTCCCGAAGCCTGGGATTTGATGAAAAGGGGACTTCTTTGGGCTGCAGACGGAAAACGCATCGCCGTGGAGAAGGGGCTTACGGCGGATGAATTTAAAAGCGATAAGGGGATGTACTAAAAATGGCAAAACAGCGAATAGGCATTGTTGGGCTTGGAAAAATCAGCGGCATATATCTGGATAATTTGACGGGCAATGGCATGTTCAGCAAACGGGTGACTGTCACCGCAGTGACGGATTTGATCGAAGAACGGGTAAAAGATGCCGTGGAAAAGTACCATGTACGCGCCGTTAAGGATGTTGATACCCTGGTAAAAGACCCGTCAGTTGATATCGTTCTTAACATCACCCAGCCCCAGCATCACTTTGCAGTTGCCCTTGCGGCGGTAAAGGCGGGAAAGCACATTTATGACGAAAAGCCGTTATGCGCAAAGCGTGAAGAAGCGGCGGAACTTCTTAAAACTGCGGCGGCTAAAAAAGTGCGGGTCGGGGGAGCGCCTGATACGTTCCTTGGCGCAGGGATTCAGACCTGCCGCAAGCTCATCGACGACGGCTGGATAGGCAGCCCTGTGGCTGCTACAGCCTTCCTTGCGAACCACGGCCATGAACACTGGCACCCTGATCCTGAATTTTATTATAAAGCAGGCGGCGGGCCGATGTTTGACATGGGTCCCTATTATCTTACCGCCCTCGTGAATCTCTTGGGACCCATTGTCCGGGTTTCAGGTTCCGCCAAAATGGGTAACAAAACCCGGAACATTACGAGCGAACCCCATGCGGGCAAGGTAATCAAGGTTGAAGTTCCCACCCATATCGCAGGCGTGCTTGATTTTGCATCAGGCGCCGTTGGAACCATCATCACGAGTTTTGATATTTATTCGCATACGCTGCCGTTTATCGAGATCTACGGAACCGAAGGCACCCTCCGTGTTCCCGATCCAAATACTTTTGGCGGTCCGGTTTATGTGCGTAAAGGGCGGGCGGAAGACTGGTCGGAAATTCCCCTGATAAAAGATTATCCTGAAAACAGCCGGGGCCTCGGAATTACC
>JAISJS010000075.1 GCA_031261385.1 Treponema sp. | reverse complement strand
ATGTAAAGGTTTCCGGGGGCATCTTCATAGACATGATGATCCACGACTTCGACATGGCCCGGTTCCAGGCGGGAAGCGAAATCACCGAAGTGTACGCCTCGGGCGCGGTTCTGGTGGATCCGGAAATTGGCAAGGCAGGGGATGTGGACACCGCCATCGTCAGTCTGAAGTTCGCCAATGGCGCCATCGGGATTATCGACAATTCCCGGAAGGCCGTCTATGGCTATGACCAGCGAGTGGAAGTGTTCGGCTCCAAGGGAGCAGCCCAGGCCGAAAACGACCTGCCCAATACGGTAAAGCTGTCCAACGAAACCAGCGTTTCCGCAGAAAAGCCCCTGTACTTCTTCCTGGAACGGTACAAACAGGCCTTTGTGGACGAGATGATCTCCTTTACGGACTCCATACTGAACAACAAACCCGTTGCCGTAACCGGTGAAGACGGTCTGGCTGATATGTACGCTGCCCTGGCGGCGCATAAATCCCTTAAGGAAAAACGGCCTGTTTCCATAGAAGAAATTAAGGCGCAGTAAACGAAAAGGAAGGTATCGTAATGAGCACAATCAAACTAACCGTGGCCCAGGCGCTGGTAAAGTTTCTGGACAATCAATACATCTCCTTTGACGGTGTGGAAAGCAAGTTTGTTGAGGGTATCTTTACTATCTTCGGACACGGCATCGCCATCGGGCTGGGACAGGCGCTCGACGAGAATCCCGGGGGCCTCAAGGTATTTCAGGGCCGCAATGAGCAGGGCATGTGCCATGTGGCGACAGCCTTTGCCAAGCAGCTGAACCGCCGTAAAATTATTCCCTGCTCTTCATCGGTAGGCCCGGGCGCGGCGAATATGGTAACTGCGGCGGCCACCGCCACGGTAAACAATATTCCCCTCCTGGTGCTTCCTGCGGACACCTATGCCACCCGGCAGCCCGACCCGGTGCTGCAGCAGCTTGAAGTAAGCAACAGTCTTGCGGTAACCACCAACGATGCCTTTAAACCGGTGTGTAAATACTGGGACCGGATCACCCGGCCCGAGCAGCTTATGACCGCTCTTGTCAATGCAATGCGGGTGCTTACCGACCCGGCTGAAACCGGCGCCGTGTGCATCTCCATTCCCCAGGATACGGAAGGCGAAAGCTATGATTACCCCGATTATTTTCTTCAAAAGCGCGTCCACCGTATCACCCGGCCTGTTGCGGTTGAAGAAGAATTGAATGACATAGCCGCAATAATTGCAGGGGCAAAACATCCCCTGGTGATCGTGGGGGGCGGCGTAAAATATTCCGAGGCAGGCGAAACCCTGGAAAACTTCTGCGCTGAGTTCGGCATACCCTTCGGCGAGACCCAGGCGGGGAAGAGCGCCTGCAAGTCAAGCCATCCCCTGTGCCTTGGGGGTATAGGCGTCACCGGAACCCTTGCGGCAAACAACATCGCGGAACAAGCCGACGTTGTTATCGCAGTCGGCACCCGGCTTGGCGATTTTGCCACCTCCTCAAAGACAGCCTTTCAAAATGCTGCGGTGAAGTTTGTTACGATTAATAACAACCGCTACCATGCGTACAAGATGGACGCGGTAAAAGCGGTGGGAGACGCAAAAGTAACACTGGAAGCGCTGGCAGCCAGGCTCCGCAAACAGGGATATACATCGGCATACAAAAATGAAATTGTGGACGCAAAAAAAGCCTGGGCCGCGGAAATGGAAAAACTTGGAGCCTATGCCTATGGCGATAACTTTGAACCTCATGTCAAAAACCGCGATCCCCGTACCATAAAAGAATTTGTGGAACTTACCAAGGGCGTGATAACCCAGACAGGGGCAATCGCGGCGGTGCGGGAATGCATAGAAAAGGATGACATCATCATTACCGCCGGGGGGAGCCTCCCGAGCTGCCTGCAACGGATGTGGACTACCGACAGGCGCGGCGGATACCACGCCGAATACGGCTATTCCTGTATGGGCTACGAAATTGGGGCTGCCCTGGGCGTCAAAATGGCGGATAGCCGTAATGAGGTCTACACCTTTGTGGGGGATGGGAGTTTCCAGATGCTCCACAGCGAAATCATGACCGCCATGCAGGAGCGGGTCAAAATTAATATCCTGGTTTTTGATAACTGCGGCTTTGGCTGTATCAACAATTTACAGATGAACAACGGGGTAGGCAGCCTTGCCACGGAGTTCCGCTACCGTGATGAACGGGGCGAGATCAAGGGCGGCCTTATTCCGGTGGACTACGCCATGGTGGCAAAGGGCTATGGCCTTAAAACGTACACAGTGCGCACCATAGCGGAACTAAAAGCGGCAATTGCGGACGCGAAAAAGCAAACGGTATCTACCCTGATTGATTTGAAAGTAATTCCCAAGACCATGACCGATGTCTATAACAGTTGGTGGAATGTGGGAGTTGCAACCAGTTCAGCAAAACCGGAAGTGACAGAAGCTTGTAAGCGTGTGATGGAAGGCCGCAGTAAAGCACGACAGTATTAGACAGGAGGTATAGTTATGGAAGAGAAAAAGGTGTTCGGTTATCCGGCTTTTGACCAGTCGGGTGAAATGATTTTGACCACCTACGATAACGCTTACCGCGACATGCTTATGGACATTCGGGTCTACCGGATGAAGGCCGGTGAAAAACGCAATTTCCGCAGGGAAGGCGAAGAATGCGCCGTGTTGCTGCAAAAGGGCGAAATAAAACTGCGCTGGGAGACTGCGGAACACGTTCCGAATGAAAAAACGGTCTCCCGCAAGGATGTTTTTACCGAAGGGCCCTGGGCGCTTCATG
>JAISJS010000044.1 GCA_031261385.1 Treponema sp. | reverse complement strand
ATGGAGATGAGCCACCGGTCCAAAGACTTTAAGCCCATCATCGAAAAGACCGAAGCCCTGCTCCGGGAGCTGATGGGTATTCCGGCAAACTACAAAGTGCTTTTTTTGCAGGGCGGGGCATCTCTGCAATTTTCGATGGTTCCCCTCAATTTGGCGGGAGTGGAGCAGGGCGCGCCGAAAAAAAAGGCCGCGGTTATTGAGACCGGTATTTGGGCGAAAAAGGCCGCCGAGGAAGCCGTTAAATTTGCCGATGTGACGATCCGGGCAAGCTCCAAAGACAAGGCCTACACGTATATCCCCAAGGCGCCTGCGCCCGAAAGCGGAGATGCGTATTATCACATCACGCTGAACAATACCATCGTGGGCACCAAATGGGCGGAGATCCCCGATACCGGCTCTGTCCCCCTTGTCGCCGATATTTCGAGTAACATTCTTTCCGAGCCTCTTGATGTGTCAAAGTTCGGCCTTCTCTATGCAGGGGCGCAAAAAAATCTTGGGCCTGCAGGAACCACGGTCGTGATCATCCGCGATGACCTGATTGGTCATGCGCCCTCCTGGACTCCGGCCCTGCTCCGCTACGACATCCATGCCGCCGAAGGCTCAATGTACAATACCCCGCCGTGCTACGGGATCTACATCATCGGCCTCGTTCTCCAATGGTTAAAAGATTTGGGCGGCGTGGACGCTATCGCCAAACTGAATTATGCAAAAGCTGATCTGTTCTACAATCATCTGGAAAAGTCCGCCCTGTTCCGGTCCCCGGTAGAAAAACCGTTCCGCAGTTTGATGAACATTCCGTTTGTTGCAAAAGTTGATGACGATGCAAAACGCGGCGAACTTGAAACCCGTTTTGTCAAAGAAGCCGCCGCCGCCGGCCTCATCAACCTTGCCGGTCACCGTCTCGTCGGCGGTATGCGGGCAAGCATCTACAACGCCATGCCGATCGAAGGAGTGCAGACTCTCATCGACTTTATGAAGAACTTTGAGAAAAACTATAAATGAAGATTACTAACCGCGAAGGAGTATCAAGTGTTTAAAATTCAGACAATGAACAAGATTAGCCCCGAGGGGCTGGAACTTTTTCCCCGTGACCGTTTTGAGGTGGCCAGCGAAATTTTGCACCCCGATGCGATTCTCGTGCGGAGCGCCGATCTCCATAATGTTGAAATTCCCGAATCGGTTTTGGCGATCGGCAGGGCGGGGGCAGGGGTCAACAATATCCCGGTTCCCAAGTGCAGTGACCGGGGCATCGTGGTTTTTAATACCCCCGGCGGCAACGCAAATGCGGTTAAGGAACTGGCCATCGCCTCCCTGTTGATCTCTTCACGGAACATCGTAGGCGGAATAAATTGGGGCGGTTCCATTGCCGACAAAGCCGATGAAGTGCCTGACCTTGTCGAAAAAGGCAAATCAAAATTTGAAGGGCCGGAGATCCGCGGCAAAACACTCGGCGTGGTTGGGTTAGGCGCTATCGGGGTAATGGTTGCGAATGACGCCGTTTCCCTCGGTATGAAAGTTATCGGCTATGATCCCTTTATATCGGTGGAGGCCGCCTGGGATCTTTCCCGCGAGGTTGTCCGCGCCGATACCCTTGAAGGCCTGCTTTCAAAGGCCGATTACGTTACGCTTCATGTCCCCCTCATCGATACGACCAAGGGCCTTTTGAATGCGGAAAAATTCCGCCTGATGAAGAAGAACGCCCGTATCATCAATCTGGCCCGCGGCGGTCTTGTCAATGAAGAAGATATCATCGCCGCTCTTAAAGAAGAAAAACTCGCCGCCTATGTGACGGATTTCCCCTCGGCGGAACTTTTGGCCTGCCCCCGCGCAATATGCGTTCCCCACCTCGGGGCGTCAACTCCCGAAGCGGAAGACAACTGCGCGGTCATGGCGGTGCGTCAGCTCATCGATTACCTTGAATCCGGGGCGATAAAAAATTCGGTCAACTTCCCCAGGGCCCGGCTTGACCTGCGCGCCCCGCACCGGCTCCTCGTGGCAAACCGCAACATCCCCAACATGGTGGGGCAGATAACCACTATACTTGCCGGTACCAATATCAATATAATGGACTTAATAAACCACCATCGGGACGATTTTGCGTATAACATCATCGACACGGAGCAAAAGATACCCGACTCGGCGCTTGAGCAGCTCAAGACGGTGGAAGGGATAATCCGTGTCAGAACAATAGAACAGGGAGTGTAGTTTTTATAGTGAGAAAGAATGAAGATGCGTTTACGTTTACAAGCGAAGTAATAATTCCGGTTTTTTTGAGCGTTCTTGGATCGATGTTTTTGTGCGCCTTTATTGCCATCCATGGGCCCGGGCTTTTTGCCGGGTCTGTGGTAATGTCTGCAAAAAATTCCGCTGAATTTTCCAATCCGGCCCCTCAAAACACGGTTCTTACCGCTGATGGTGAGGATGAAAAGGCGGATAAGATACAGGAATTATACGCTGATTTGAATAACCGGGATTGGGTTATCGAATTTTTTGGATCCCTGTGCGGTTCCCGTGAAGTTGCAGAAGTCATTTTAGCCAATGCCGCCGCCCGGAATATACCGCCAAGCCTCGCCTTTGCTCTGTGCCGGGAGGAAAGCCATTATAATCCCCATGCAATAAACACAAAAAACCGCGATGAGAGTATTGACCGCGGGCTTTTTCAGCTTAACAGTAAATCGTTCCCCGCATTGGCAGTTGTAGATTTTTATGATCCCGGCATCAATGCCCAATACGGCATGAGCCATCTGCGCTTCTGCCTTGACTCAGGCGGCACTGAAATCGCCGCGCTTGCCATGTACAACGCCGGAACCGGCCGCGTCCGAACGCAGGGCGCCCCCAAAATGACCCTGGACTATATTCAGCGCATACTGGAAACCCGGCAAAAAATTGAAACATCATTTGATATGGCTGCCCTGGAAGCGTCTTCGGAAAACCTTGTCGTCAAGGTGACGAAGGCGCGGCTTTTCAGATTGGCGCCGCTGTCGGGAAGGTGAGGGAAACGTTTGCATCAGAATTTAACAGGAACTAATACATCTCCTCCAGCCTCACAAGCTGCACATCACCTCTTTTTTTCGCCATAGTTTGAACTTCTTTGCTGAAACGGCTTTTGGAAAACAGCATAAAGTATTTGTGTTTATATTCCTGCCATCGTTCTGCTTTTGCAAGCAAATCATTCAGTACCGAAAGATCGGTCGGTTGATTCCGGTATTTACATTCACAGAAAAGGGCGGAGGATAATTTTTCATTTACGCCCAATAAATCAATCTCTTCCTCTGTTTTGGTGACAGGATTGGAACCCCACCAGCGGCCCAATTGACGAATCTTGAAGGGGAGGACTTTGCCTTGATGAATGGCGTTAAGGCGGCCCAGATATTCGGCGCACATTTTTTCAAAAACAGGTCCCATAAAATGGTTCAGGTTGACTTCAATTTCATTGTCATACAGGGATTCTGCGTCACCGGTGACGATAGAAAATTCATTTCCAAAAACATACCGGTACCAGAAAATAAACATGGTGTCGGCAAGGCGGTACAGGGTTTTGCGTTTATTTTTTTCTTCGGTAACGGCAGATTCTTTTCGCAGTATCCCAAGCGAAATTAATGAATTTATATAATTGGAGACGGCGCTGGAATCAAGGCCGGTTTTGGTGGAAATATCATTCATGCGGGTAGCGCCTTTTGCGATCGCTTCGATAATCATATTGTACTTGGCAGGCTCACGTAATTCCTGTTTTAAAAGATTCACCGGTTCCTCGTAAAGGTATCCGGTAATAATTAGATAATTTTTAATGATATTATTCTTTATGGATAAAGAATCGTTAATGAGTTCAAGGTATTTGGGTATCCCTCCGCTTATGCCGTAAACAAGCGCCTTTTGTTCAAGGGTGTATTTGGGTACAAAGGCCGCAGCCTCCCCGTATCCAAAGGGTTCAATTTTCATTTGTGCGGTTCGTCTGCCGTACAGGGGGCTTTGATAACCCAGGACCTGGTTTTCCATGAACGACATTGAAGAACCGCAAAGGATTATCATGATGGGAATTTTTTTAAAGACCGTATCACAGTAATGCTGCAGGATAGATGAAATACTCTTTTCCGCCTGGGCCAGATAGGGGTACTCATCGATTATCAAAACAAGCCGCTTTTTGGAAAGCAGCGCAGCTTCATCAAAAGCCTTTTCCCAGGAGGAAAACATTGCCTCCGATTCTATACCCCGCAGTTTCATTAGTATTCCGCTAAAAAGCTCAAGATTTCGCCTGCTGTCGGATTCTACGGCGGTAAAATATACTGCCTGTTTATTTTGGATAAACTGGTTAATCAGGGTGCTTTTTCCTACTCTCCTTCTGCCATAGAGAATAACAAATTGATATGTTTTGGTACTATAGAGTCTTTCCAACTCTGCAAGTTCTTTTTCCCGTCCTACAAACATGGTCTCTCCTTTACTTAATTGTGTTTAAGTTAATCATGATTAAGTATACTGCAAAGGAGAATGCCTGTAAAGCAGGGGTTTATCTCATGTGTTTACCTCAAGCTGCTCACCTTCACCTCAACCTCCCCTTCAAACTCCGCGACCGTAATAAAAAGCCGCTGCGCTTCCCGCGAATATTCCCACGCCGGTTTTACGGCGGCCTCATTCGGCCTTGCATTTCTGGTTTCATCAGGTTTTACAAGCTCAATCTTCACATCAACCTTATCCCCGAAATATTCTGCCGGTAAAAATATTTCTGTGGGGGCGGTGATTGTATTGTCTGCCCGGTAACGGTACGTGAAAATTTGTTTTTTACGGTTCCAGGTAATGCTGAGCGGAGTTCCTGCCGTTGCCATCGGATAGGGACGGAGCCAGCCGCCCATTGCACGTTCTTTTCCTTCGGAAAAAATTGAGAGATCCTCATCGTTCCAGCCGTCACCGGCTGCATGGGTGTTGTCGGCGGTGTAGTTCCAGATTGTCGAGTGGAGCAGGTTGGCGTCGATTGCATTGTAATAGAGGGAAAGCGCTTCCTCGTGGAGAGCATAATCCCCGGTTTTGAATGCTTTCCGCTCGTTGAGGTCAAACGGAAGGCCGAACTCCCCCAACAGGCAGGGGATGTTTTCCATGTGATTCGCAGTCCAGGTTACCTCTTCTCTCAGGGCGGATAAATAATAATCCGCCACTTTTTTGCGGCCCAGAATGAGTTTACCGGTCTTTGTGCTGAGGTTAAACCATGGGCTGAAAAATTTGGTAAAGAGGGTAAAGCCGTCATACCAGTGAAAGGCGTTTACTGCATTGGGCGGGTCTTTTTGCTTCCAGGTGGGGTGGCCTTCGCTGGGTACACCCTCAATAAAGAAAAGGGTTTTTTCGTTGGCCTCCCGCATTTTTTCGATATAGCGGACCACAAAGGGTTTGAGAAAATCATCGGCAAAATGGACCGGCCGCCCCTGGTAGTTTGCAAAATGGTCCTTTTTCAGAAGCCGGGGCTCTCCGCCGGCATCGGTCCAGATTCCCTGCTGTTTCCAGGGGCAGTTGTATCCTTCTTTAAACAGAGAAACACTATGAGGATTGATGACTTCATGGCCTTTTGGATTGGGCTTGCCGTTAAGCGAGACTCCGTACACGGTTATTTGTGTCCAGTACCCCGAGGCGGCCCGCATGGTTTCCCAGGGGGTGGGGGAGGGGCCTAACGGGATCACGGGAGTCCCCACCTGTTCAAGGTCATTGTGGCCGGCAAAGCCGTGGTAGGGCTCGTTCATCGAACCCCAGCCGGCAATGGCGGCGCAGTTTTTAAGGCGGCGGTAGCAGTGCCGCATCGCGGCGATATAATGCCCCTGGAGCCAGTCCTGGACGCTTTCCCCCGCAACTTTTACATCCGGGGCGTAGGTATTTCCCGCGAAAAAGAGGGTAAACAGAGTAGCCGCCGCATAACGGTTGTAGTTGCTGGGCCACACCATCCGGGGGTAGGGCTCCCCTTCGGGGTGCTTTTTGGTCCGGTGAAATTCCCCGTAACGCTGGCGGGTCAGGGCAGAACCGGTTTCATCGAGTTTGTCCAGGTCGATCCCGAGCGCTTCCAGGGTCCAGGCAGGAGCCCCGTCGCCGCCGGTCCAGCGGCTCCAGACATCCTGATGGGGGTCAATAAAGATCGAAATCCCCTTTTCTTCGGCAATGAGCAGGAGTTTCCGCAGATATGCCAGATACGCCTCATCGTAAATCCCGGGACCTGCGTGTTCCAGGGCCTCCCAGGTGATTACGAGCCGTATAAACGTAAGTCCCCTCCGGTGGAGCCGGTCAAAATGAGCCTCTGCTTCCTCCAGGGGGAAGGGCCGTCCGGTAAATGAGGCCTCCGCGGGGTTTTTGAGGGATTCCGCTCCCAACCCCCAACCGGGAGGACTCATCGGGCTTTTTGAGCTGCCGCCAAGGTTTACCCCCCGCAGTATCAGAGCCCGTCCTTCATCATCAACTATCTTTTTATCCAGTATTCTCATAGCGCTTTCCTTTGAAGTTTACTATTGAAATATGATCACATTATCGCATACTATTATTCAAGAGGAGTAAATATTTATGAAATTAATCGCGATATTGCTATCCGCTTTAATGTTGATGCTTGCCGCATGTTCCTCTACTCCAGGAAATGCGGGGAGTAATTCCGACGCTAAACCAGCCGCCTCCGGGAAGGCCCAGCCGGGGCAGATTCCGGTTGAAGTAAAAGAATCGGTTCTTTTTTCTGATGGGGCTCTGGATGGGTATACCACTTCCGAATGGGATGCCTCCTACGAGACCCTCAAGAGTCAGACCCGCTATTCCGCTTCCGGCGCGATGGTGGAAAAGGTTGAATTTTCCTATGAAGAAGACAAGGGTTTACTGGGTACAAAACTTGTCCGGGATGTGGAAGATCGGCTGAAGAACAGGGTTGTGTATCAGTACAATGGACAGGGCCAGTTATGGAAAGAAACCCTGGTCAATAAATCGGGCAAGCCCGTTTCGGTTTACGAATATCTCTATGATGCCAAGGGGAACCGTACTTCCCGGACGGTCAGTAACGGCACAGGAATCAAGCTTGCCGAAACACTGTACACCTATAACAACAAAGGTTTGGTTGTTTCTTCCGAGACCAGAGACGGGGCCGGAAGAAAAATCAGTTCGACTACAAGCGAATTTGATTCCCAGGGCAATTTGGTAAGCCAGAAAGTGCATAATGGCGCCGGTGAGGTTGCCACAACGATCAACGCAGTGTGGGAGAACGGGCGCGAAATCAAAAATGAGCAAATTGGGGCCGATGGAAAGGTTCAGATTCGGGTAACAAATGAATTTGGCGCCAACGGCGAATTGACCCGGAAAACGGTTGAGAATTTCCAGGGTCAATCTGTTCAGATTGTAGCCTATGAATATACGTTCAAGCCGGACAAGCGTTAAGGCCGGAAAAAGGGAGCAAAAATGAAACGTTTAATAACTATTCTTTTATTGGTAATAGTCGCGGCCTTTGGGTTTGCCGGTTCCGAAGAACTGGAAATTTACAGCTATCTTTACAATGGCGCCTCCACTTATACGGATAAGCTGGGGATTTTACAGACCGTGGCGGAATTAAAACCGTCCGGCGCCGGGGAATTCTACGCCGGGGCATTGCACAGCCTGGTAAGTGATTATCAGAATATCAGGAATGTCGGCGAAAAAACTGCCGCCGATGAACAAGCCCAGATCCTTTCGGAACTGCTGGGTGATGAAAAATACACCGCCGCCGCGGCGGATTTGTGGTGGGTGGCGGAAAACTTCCAGAACCCGCTGGTAAAGGCCGATGCGCTTGTGGCGCTGGGCGAGATACGGGCTATGGCGTTCCTTCCCCAGGTTATCAGAGTGCTTACCGATCTGAATCTTTCCCCCGCCAGGGACCGGCTGACCGGGGAACGGATCGCGTATGGGGCGATCCTCTCACTCGAAAAATACGGGGATATTTCAGGCTATGTGCCGGTGTATTTTGCCGCTACCGGATGGTACTCTGACCGGATAAAGAGCCAGGCCGTTAAATCCCTTGCTGTCATTTCGCAGGATCCTTCGGAACCGATGACTCAGATTATACGGAGCCCCGGGTACGATTACCCGACGAAATTTGCTGCGCTGCAGACCGAAGAAGCCTCCGGCGCCTCAAATCAGGCCAAAGCGGGGGTAGCCCTGGCCGCCTATACCGAAGGCTGGCGGGCCTCCACCAGTGATGTCAGTCAGCGGATGACCCTGCTCCGTATGCGGTTAATGGGAATGGACATGATCAAACGTTACGGCGCTCCGGATGCCTCCGATCCAAAGGCAGAAGTTTATCGCCTGCTGGAACGGTCTTACAAAGAAGGTTCAGAAACAGATAGAGAGGAAAGCCTTAACGCCATTACGACCCTGTCCGTCATCAATTCCGATGAAGCGGTAAACCGGCTTAACTCCTACCTGATGCTGCTGAACGGAAAAATGCAGAGCGGCACCCTTAACACCAAGGACCGGGTAATGGTACGGGAAATCATTCCCGCCCTGGGACGTACCAGGAATTCCAAAGCCGGTATTGTTTTACGGTCCGTTACTTCGCTGAACTGGGAAGAAGGGGTCAAAAACCTCGCCCGGGAAGCGTTAAAAGAAATTCAGTAGCGGCTGCAAAGAAAAATACCAAGGATTTTAACCACAAAGGCGAAAAGGGAATATGATTTTTCTTATTCTTTGTCCTTTTGCGCCTTTGCGATTCTTATATTCCGAAGCTCATTCCGCTAAAATATGCAGTATTCCCTCGGCGGAGGATGCGTTAAGAATCTCCTGGCGTTTTTCGGCGCTTTTGAAAAGCAGGCTGATTTCCGCAAGGAATTGAAGATGGGGCCCGGTTTTTTCTACCGGTGAAAGGGTCATGATGAAAATCCGGCAGGGTTCGTGATCCAGCGAGTCAAAATCTACCGGCTGTTCAGAAATACCGATGCAGGCCACTAAATCGTGAATAGTGGCGCTTTTACCGTGAGGAATTGCGATACCGTGTTTCATCCCCGTTGACATCTTCTGTTCCCGGTCCATGACCGCGTTGTAAGCCGCCGCCCTGTCCTGAATCTTATTTGCCGCGACGAGTATATCAAGCAGTTCGTTGATAATTTCCTCTTTGGTTGTTCCCTTTAAGTGGAGGCTGATAGTTTCCGCCATAAGTACAGTTTTGAGGTTCATATATGTTAGTGTAAGACTCAGGCCCCGAAAAGTCAAGCTTAATGACAAATAATGGGGTTTGGTGTATGTTATTTTTTATGAATATTGACACTGAAACCAAAACAAAAAGCAGGCAATTTGCGGTTAAAGTGGTGCAATTATGCAAACACATTACTACGAATAAAAAGGAAACCACCCTTTCGGAGCAGCTTTTGCATTCAGGTACCAGTATCGGGGCAAACCTCGTCAAGGCCGATTGTGCCCTCAGCAGGAATGAATTCCTGGGAAGGGTCAGCGAAGCCCTGCAGAACTGTGCAGAGACCAAATACTGGCTGGAACTGCTGAACGATGTGGAATTTTTGACCGAATTTGAATTTCATGATACCCTTAAGGACTGCGACGAACTGGGAAAACTGCTCGTGGGTACCGTAAAAACCCTGCGCGCTGCTCTTACCCCGTCTCCGCAGCCCAAATAAGGGTTTAAGCCTTAAACAGGGCTTTTGCGCTCATTTCAAGGTAGTTTTCTCCGGCATAACCGGGGAAATTTTTCTTTGCTTCGGCAATGAACCGATCCCTGTCTCTGGAATTCAAAACCAGTTGTTTTATCTTTTTCAGATACGCCTTTTTTTCTCCGGCGATTTTTACCGGCTCCGGTATATCATGGGTGGTAAGAATCAGGCTGTATTTTTTTCCCTCATATTCTTCCATCTGTTTTATCATAGTATCAATGTGCCGGGGGCTTTCCAGTATGTTGTGGCAATGAGCCCCGACCATATGGGTATATACCGCATTGATCGCCGGAATTTCAAGATCAAAACCTTCTTTTGTATCTTTTACGATGAACTCAATGTTCCCCAGCGTTACCCTGCCCGCCTTGATAAGGTGCATTGCTTTGGGAATATCCGTATCTATTTTATCGCCAAAAATACCGGAAAATTCGTCGATCATCGCCTTTACCGACCCGCCCGGCAGCATTGCTTTTTTTGCCGTTTCTGTGGTGTAGAAACGGGTCTTTGGCAATATGTCACTTCCTCCGGGGTGGTAGGCAAGGATGCAGCAGTCAAACGGTTTGTCCAGGGAACGAATATAATCTGCATATTCTGTCAGGTTATCCCTGAAAAGCGGCGATTCCAATCCGATGAGTTCCTGGTGTGTTTCAAAAAGAAAACTCTGATCTACAAAGGGGTCATTTGTACCATAGGCGTGGAGACGAATCCCGTCAAAATTGTAGATACGCATTGTTCCCTTCCCGAGTTTTCTTTCCGTGCATGAGGGGTTTTCTGTTTTTTTGTTTTTCATAAAGTGCTCTCCTAAATCATTAAGTGTACACTTTAAAAGTAGGAATTAAAAAATGGTAAAACAAGCATTAATGACGTGCAAATGTTTAAAAATGAACGGTAAATATAATTCTATGCAAATGTGTATAATTAAATACAAAAAACCCCGCCTTTCGGCGAGGGTAATATTCAATTTGCCCGGAGGGAGACTTGAACTCCCAAGCCCTTTCGAGCACTAGTACCTGAAACTAGCGTGTCTGCCAATTTCACCATCCGGGCGTATTTGAGTACTATAAGACG
>JAISJS010000368.1 GCA_031261385.1 Treponema sp. | reverse complement strand
GTTAATAAGGTCTTGTGTTTTTTTCTGTATATATTTTTCAAGATTTTCACGGCCGTGTATTTCTTCACCGGTATTCAATTCCGTGTTATGGATCAGGGCAAAAGGCCTGCTGCGGCCTTTGACATCAAAATCGATTGATCTGATAACAAATATAGCGCCGGGATCATCCTTTGCCTCATTTAACGCTGTCGCGTTTACCGCTTCTGAAGTTTCATTTTGAAGATCCTCCTCTTGCAAGGCCGGCTCCTGGGCATACAGCGGGAAAAAAGCCGTGCCTGCGGCGAACGCAAAAAAGAAGCAGACGGAAAAAATAACGCGGATATATTTCAAAGGGCAGCTCCGGTAATGATCTTTTTTAAAATGGCTTGCTGATCGGTAACATACGAACAAACTCCGTTCTCATTGGGAACAATAAACACCGTTTTGCCGGCCTTTTTTTTCTTGTCACCGGAAAGGGCTTTTAAAAAAATTTCTTCACTGCCCATGAGCGGGTGGGGGGCGGTAAGCTCATACCCAAAGGAGCCGAGCAGGCCGGTAATTTCCGCCGCCCGCTTCGCCGATGTGAGCGCGCAGGCGATACCCAATTCGCAGGAACGGGCTATGCCCCAGGCAACCGCTTCACCATGGGAAATGGTTCCAAGGCCCGCGGATGATTCCAGCGCGTGACCAAAAGTATGCCCAAGGTTAAGGCATGCGCGCATACCGGTAGTTTCTTTAGGGTCCGCTTCGACGATGGAACCCTTGACCGTTACTGCCCGTGTTATACATTCGGTAATTTTTTCCGCGTCCCCGGCAAGCAACGTGTTGATAAACGATTGGGGGAAAGAGGACGTAAAAGCATCATCAGAAAAATCCGAGGTGAGCGATGCAGCAAGATTAAAAAAATCCCCGCCGTCAATTATTGCGGTTTTAATAAGTTCCGCCATGCCGGATTTCCATTCCGGCGGCGGCAGGCTTGCAAGGGTTTCAACGGGCATGTAGACAAGAGAGGCCGGGTAAAACGTTCCCGCAAGGTTTTTCATACCGAAAAGGTCGATCCCGGTTTTACCGCCAAGGCTTGCATCAACCATACCCAACAGGGTGGTGGAGACGAGGGCGGCCTTGCAGCCCCGCATATAGATCGATGCCGCAAAGGCGGTAAGGTCACCGATTACCCCGCCGCCAATGCCGATAAAAAGGCCGTCCCGGCCAAGCCCCCCCGCTGCGGCGGCCATGAGAATTGTCTCGATTGAAGCCCAGGTTTTGGAAGTTTCACCGCTTTTTAGCACGCAAAAGGGAATTTCGGTGTTTCCGGTGATTTTTTTTGCAATGGGCAGGGTATTTTCATCGCAAATTATGATGAATTTGGGAATACTGCCTTCGCTTTTTGCATCAAAAAGTATATGATCAAGGGCAGGGAGCTCACGACTGATGGCAATCCGCGAATCAAAGGCCCCAAATTTAAAGGTTTTTATCGTTTCCATAACGTTTATACCCAATATTACCCGCAAAGTACGCGGCTAAGGCAGAGATGCGGTCTGTATTCTTCAAGGTTGATAAAAAAATGGGCAAACAGGGGCTTTCCGGAGCTTAACCGGATTATTTTCAGGTTTGTTCATCATTCCGCTTACGCAGAGTGTGCAGGAGGAAAACAGATGCGGCCGAAACACACTCCCCGCTCCCCCCATGATTTGGTCAGTTATCAAACAACATACAATATAAGGGGACGAATTTCAAGCCCACGGTAGAGAACGGCAGAGAACAATCATTCAGAAATGGTAAGTATGTTTGATTCGATAAAATTGAGCAGCTCTGCTTTGGTTAAATCGTCCAGGGCGGGATGCGCCCCTTCTGATTCCGGTGAGTAGACCGGAGATTCCAGGGCAAAAAGGTAGGTCCGCCAATGTTCCACGAAATCCAGCGCATCCTTCTTTCCAAGGGGAAGCTGTTTCCCAATGAGCAGGGTTTCGCTGTTTTTATCCCGCAGAATGGTCTCGGCGCCGAAAATTACCCGGATATCGGTAAGCACATTTTTCTGGTTCTTGATCAAAAACAGCATAACTTCCCCGGGATTGCCGGATTTGCCCCTGCGGAATTTTCTGAAAATTGTGTAGTTCCACTGGTCCAGCGGTATACGGATGCGGGTAAGAAGTTCCGCCTGGTTTATTGCCGGCTTCCCGGGCAGGGAGGAAAAACGGGCGGCAGATATCCACCGGATATTTTGGGAATTCCGCAGTTCATAATGGGCGTCAAGGGCGACCAGGGGAACGGCAAGGTTCAGCCGCCGCCCGGGATAGCAGATATTCCCCCCGATGGTGATGACGTTTCGCATCTGGGGGCCGGCAATGTTCTGCAGGCAGAGTTTCATCGCCTCGGGGACGATTTTACCCAGGGCGAGGATCTTGTTGAGGGGTACCATGGCGCCGATTTCCAGATACCGTTCGGTCCGGGTAATACGGTGGAGTTCTTCGAGTTTGTCCATCGACAAAATATTTTTCGGCAGTTCCAATATTTTATTCCCCTGGCCCTGGATAAGCCCGACCCCTCCGGCAAAAGGCTGCGCATCGGGGAAACGGCTCCAGGCGGAAAAAAGTTCCTGAAGGCTCGACGGGAAAAAGACCTGATTAAGCGGTTCTGCCATAAAGCCTCTTTTGGCGAATTTCCGCCACTGCCTGCACGGCGCTTACCAGACTGTCCGGGTCGGTACAGCGGCATTTGATACCGCTGAATCCCAAAAGAATTTCTTCCCGCGAAGGCTGGGCTTTTTGCTCCAGCAGGGCTTCCGCAGCAAGGACCTTGCCGTTTCTGCAAAACAAACAGGTTTCAAGGCCTGACCGGGAAAACCCTGCGGCAATATCCTCGAATTCGTCGGTTTGGGAAAACCCTTCAATGGTGATTACCTCACTGCCGCGGATGCGGAACGCGGGGATCTGGCAGGAGGGGGCGACTTCCCCGTTAAAAATAATCGTACAAGCCCCGCATTTTCCGATGAGGCACCCTGTTTTTGCGCCGAGGAGGCCGAAGTTATCCCGCAAAATATCGACAAGCCGGGTATCCGCCTCGGTGCGGACCACAACGTCCTCGCCGTTTAATATAAACCCGATCGTCATACGGGGCTCTCCTTCTTTCGCAGCTTTGCCGCCTCCCACAGTTCCCGGGGCCGCAGGGGAATATTCTGAAAGTGATGGTCCATAGCTTGTGTTACGGCCTGGAGGTATGCGGCAGGAAGGCAGTTGAAGGGGAGGTCCCCGATGCCCTTGGATTCCTCTGTATCGTTCCAGATAAAATCAATATGAATCGGGGGAATTTCAACAGGGGAGGGGATACTATATTCGGCAAAGGATTCTGCCGGGATGGCTCCGTCAATATAGACAAGCTGTTCCCTGCACGCCCAACCGAGCGCCTGGACGGCGGAAGTTTTAATGCTCCGCCGGGCGCGGTTCTCGGAGAGTATTTTTCCCCCGTCTATGCCAAGCCATGCGCCGCGTACCCGCGGGAAAAATTCTATTGTGTCTATTTCGATCTCAACTACCGCCGCTCCCCAGCCGGGATGGGCAAAACAGTTTGCATCCGGTATTTTGCCTGCGGCGTTGGGAAGGCTGCCGCCTCCCTTTGCCGGGCGGCAGATTTTGCGCACGGTGATAGGCAACGGGTCCCGAAAGCGCTGTTTCCGTATGGCGGCGCAGCATTTTTCGACAAGGCCGGTCAGCACCGTGATATTTCGGGATGCGCTGGCAGGACCGGAATCGGCGCTGCCGTCCGGTATGATTTTAACCATGCCGGGCTCTATCGAAAGGATCTCTGCGGCAATCGCCGCCCATATATGTTTATACTCGTCATCGGAACTGACCATGCTGGTTTTAATTTCCAGTGAGCCGTCTTTTCCCAATGTCAATTCGAGGCTGTAATTTCCCTTGTCAATTCCCGAATAGAGAAAACCTGAACCCTGGCAGCCCAGGGCAATGCCGATACCCCGGAGGGTTTCTCCCTTTTCCTTCCATTCGGTTTTTTGCCGGTGAAGGCGCAGCATTTCATACGAGGCCCATTTGCGGGAATAGTCACTCATTGAGGCGGCAGTATCCAGAAGCTGTTCCGTGGGAGGGGCGTCTTTCAGGGAAACACCGGCAGCAAGGCGGCTGTTTTTGCCGAGCCGGTGGTTTTTCCGCCATTCCGCCGGGTCCTGCCGTACGGTATCGGCAATGTGGGATATGTGCCGTTCAATGGCAAAGACCCCCTGGGCAAGGCCGTAACCGGAAAAGGGGCCCTGGGGAGGTATGTTGGTTTTGACAGCGGCGGCGTCAAGTTTAAAACGGGGCAGGGAATATGAACCCATACACCCAATGCAGGTTTGATCGAGCAGTTCATCGGTAAACAGCCCATGGGCTCCAAGATCGATAACCCCGTTGATCTCGGTGCTTAAAAGCTCCCCCTGTTCGTCGAGGATGCTTGATATCCTAATCTCGGAACTGCTGCGTTTTGGGGAATACCGGAAATCTTCCTCCCGGGTCAGGATAAGCTTGACCGGCTTTTTGGCAATCCAGGCGCCCAGCGCGGCATGGCAGGCGACGAGGGATGGATACCAGATTTTGCCGTCCATGTGAATACCGATTAACGTGGGTTCCACCCTGATCCTGCTTTGGTCGATTTTGAGAAGCTGGGCTATTGAACGCCTGACATGAAAGGGCCACTGTGTTGCGGTATTAATCACCAGGATGCTTTCATGGGGAGTTTTGTCCTTGTCTGCTTTTTCTTCAAAAAAATGGGCCGCCGCTCCGGTTGGTTCGGAATACCAGTGTTCCTGAATCCCGGTGGTATACACCCCGCTGACGATGGTGTTTGCCCCTGCAAAGGGTTTTTCCTCATCAGCAGGGCTGATTTTCCGTTCAGCAAGTATCATGCCGGAAGTTACGGTATGGCTTAAAAAAACCGGCGCATCTTCTTCGGCAACAACCCGGATCTGTTTCATCAATTCTTCAAGCTTTATCATGTCGGGCCCCAAAAGAATTGCCACCGGCTCCCCGATATAGGAAAGCGTATCCGATGCGAGGATGGGAACAGAGCTGTCCTCCAGCTGATTTTTACCGGGAATGTCTTTTGCGGTGATAAGAAAATATGAATTGGAAAGTTTGGGACATTCTATTGCCGTAAGGCGACCGGATGGCGCCGGAGATCTGACGGTAAGGCCGTACAGCAGCGGTTTAAAATAAATATCTTCAACAAAGCCGGGAGCATCCATTACCGTTTATTATACGCTTCCGCGGCAGCTTTGACCACGTCTATAACACGGGAAACCTCTGCTTCCGTCATTCCCGGCCAGATTGGGAGGGAGATGGTCTGCTTAAATGTGGTAAGGGATTCAGGAAAATCCTCATCCCGCAGGCGATAGGTTTTTTTATAATAGGGCATGGTGTGCAGGGGTATAAAATGAACCGAGACCCCAATGCCTGCTTTCTGGATTTTTTGAATGAATTCATCCCGGTTGATGGCAAGCGTTTCTGCCCTGAGCCGCAAGGGGTACAGATGCCAGGCATTCCCGCTTCCGGACGGCGGCAGAATAAAATGCCTGTCGTTGATGAACGCGTCATTGTAACGGGCGGCAATATCCTGCCGCATTTTGAGCAGATCCCAGGCGCGGGAAAGCTGTACCCTGCCCAGGGCTGCAAGGATATCGGGCAGATTGTATTTAAATCCGGCCTCAACCACCTCGTAATACCAGGAGGCCTTTGTGTCGGTGTAGCGGTTCCAGACACTGCGGTCTATGCCGTGGGAGCGCATGATCGCGATACGGTCGGCGATTTTTTTATCCCGGCAGACCACCATGCCGCCCTCCCCGGTGGTTATCGTTTTTGTCGCATAAAACGAAAATACCCCCGCGTCCCCAATAGTTCCTGCAAAGCGCGGGTCCGCGCAGGAATCTGCGGTTCCATGAGCGCCGCTCACCAGTGACGGGAATGAATGGGCGGCGTCTTCAATCACCTTACAATTATAGCGGCGGGCAATTTCCATTATTGCCGGCATATTACAGGGGAGGCCGCCGATATGAACCGGCATGATCGCCGCAGGCTGTCCTTTCAGGGCGCCGGATACGCCGCCCTTGTTCCGTGACAGCTTTTCCAGAGCTGCTTCCAGCGCGTTTGGATCAATATGAAAGCCGCCCGGCGCAACATCCACAAAAACCGGTTCTGCGCCGATGTAGCGGATTACCTCGGCGGTGGAGGTGAACGTGTATGAGGGAACCAGCACCAGGTCTCCCCGGCGTATGCCGCAGGCATCCAGGGCCAGATGTAAGCCGCTCGTTGCAGAATTCACCGCAAAGCAGTGGAGGTGTGTTATTTGTGTCCTGGAACTAAAGTTCCTTTGTGGTGAATTTAAAAAATCAGTGAATTCATTTTCAAATGCCAGGGCTTCCTGGCCGGTAGTGAGCCATCCGGAACGGAGTACCCTGAGTACCGCGTCTTCTTCTTCTTTTCCGATAAAGGGACGGGCAAAGGGAATTGGCGCCTTTTCATCAGACATGGGCAGGATCCTTGATTTCATTTTTTATTAAAAGGCTTGGTATGGCTTCGGCAAGAATGGCGCGGAGCGCCTTGCTGTTACGGTACGCTTCCGGGTTTTGCGGATCAAAACGGCAGATGGGGGCAAGTTTTTCAAGGAGGCCTCGGATATCAAGGCGTTCGGGACTTTTCCGGTTTACCCTGAGGATGCGGGAATATTCGGTGGGGCCCGGCTGTTCATCATCTCCCCAAAGAGGTTCATCCAGACGTTCGCCGGGCCGCAGTCCCACATATTCAATTTTAATATCAGATTCAGGTTCAAAGCCGTAAAACCGGATCATCTGCTCCGCCATATCCCGTATCCGCACCGGCTCCCCCATGTCCAAAAGGTAGAGCCTGCCGTTATCCCCCACACCGCCTGCCTTGAGTACCAGCGAACAGGCTTCGGGGATCGTCATGAAATAGCGGCGCATATCCGGGTGGGTAATCGTTACCGGTCCGCCCTTTTCAATCTGCTTTTGAAACAGCGGTACAATTGATCCGCGGGAACCGAGCACATTGCCAAAACGGACTACCATAAACTTCAAATTGGTGTCAGTCACCATTTTTGCGGCGTCCAGCACGAGCTGCTCACAGAGGTATTTTGAGGCGCCGTATACCGAGACGGGGTCCACGGCCTTGTCGGTGGTGATGTGGACAAAACGCTGTACCCCGTGTTTTCGGGCGGCGCCGATCAAATTTTCCGTGCCAAAAAGGTTGTTTTCGATGGCGGCAACGGGGTTTTCTTCCATCATGGGCACATGCTTGTAGGCTGCCGTGTGAAAAATCACATCAGCCTTGAGGTGACCGAGTATATAATCCATGTAGGAAAGGTCTTTGAGGTCACCGATAACCGGTACCAGTGTGGCCTTTTCGCCCACCCCTTCTTCCTGGAGGAGACGGAGTTCCCGGTCAATCTGATAAATCGAATTTTCCCCATGCCCAAAGAGGTAGAGCCGTGAAGCCCCTCCGGAAAGGAGCTGGCGGCAGAGTTCGCTTCCGATGGAGCCGCCGGCGCCGGTTACCAAAACCCGCTTTCCCCTGAGGTAAGAAAGACTTTGGCGCAGGTTGATGGCAACCGGGGTCCTCCCCAAAAGGTCCTGGGGATCGATGGAACGGGTCTGGATAAGGTGGGCATTGCCCTCAAGAATCTGGGAAATGGCCGGAAGTATACGGATCTTTACAAAGCCCGCTTTTTTGAGGATGCCGTACAGTTCTTTCAGGTATTCCCGTGAAGCGCTCGGGATGGCGATAATCGCCTCGTCGGCGGGGTTCATGCGGAGGAGTTTTGCAACATCCCGTATGGGGCCCAGAACGGGAATACCGTCAATCCGGCGGCCGATTTTTCCCGGATCGTCGTCAAGAAAGGCAACTACCTCGCCGAATACGGCCTTGCTTTTGATTTCATTCGCCAGCGTCTGCCCTGCAAATCCCGCTCCGATAATATACAGGCGTCCCGATTTCTGTGTGGTCATTTTTTACCCTTAACGGTGTTCCAGCGGCCCCATTACCTCAAAGGCAAGGTCGATGGAAAAAGAATCATCATAAAGATCCAGTTTGATCTTTGCCCGTCCCTTTCTTTTATCGACCTTTATTATCTTTCCCTCGAGACCCATAAGGGGCCCTTCGGTCACGACTATGCGTGCATTTTCATCAAAGTAAACCTTGGACACCCCCGCAACCGGTCCCGACTTTTTGATAAAATGGAGGACCAGTTCAAGGTCCTTGTCCGCGAGGGGGGTAATATTCTGGTTCGATTTTAAAAAACGGTAAAATCCTTCGGTCCGCCGGAATGCCCATTGGTATTTCTGCATGTCCTCAGTACCGGGATCCCCGTCGCCTGTCTCGGCAAAAATATAGCCGGGAAAGACGGCGGCAGTGGAATGGACAATCTTTCCCTTCCGCCTGATATCAAGCCGCCGTTGGGGAAAATACAGGGGAAAATCAATTTCAGGATGCAGGGATTTGACAAGTTTCATATATTTTTCTTCGGACCGGGTTTTTACCTGCAGTGCATAATATCTCATTTATCACAAAATATCATACTGTCCGCTTTTTTTCCACCCTATAAACTACCCGTTCGTTTATGCCGATAAGGTACATGGAGGGTTTTATGATCAAAAAATGCTTCGTTCTGGTGATGGTGTTTTGTATTTTTGCAGTCTCACCGCTTTCTGCGGCGATGGTTTCCTTTTTGGTAATTGAGACGGGCCTTCCGATGGAGGCCGCTTCCAATCAACATTCAGGCCTTTGGGAAAGCGGGCTTCTGGATGAATTTTTTGAGGCGGGGCATATCGTCAGTAATTCTCCCATATTGCGCATAGATCAAAAACCTTCAACCCCTTTTCCCGAAGAGGCCGAGGAAGCATTTGATGAGGCAGTTGCCGGCGGCGCCGAATATTTTATTCTTGCCGTTCTTGATTATACTGTCGCCTCTGACGGCTCTGTCGAAAAACCGGGAAAAGTCTCCCTCAAGGTGTATAAAGCAGTTCCCCAAAAACTCCTTTATGAACGACAATACGCCGATAAAACTTCCCGGAGTACTGCGGATGAATTCAGCAATGTGAAAAAGACGGTCCGGGGACTGGTTTCCCGGGTTAAGGGATAAAAGGACAGGAAGGGTAAGCAAATGAAAAGACGTATCATCGCATGTGTGACGGCGGCCCTGCTGGTGTTTACCAGCGCATCGGTGTGGGAAGGTTCTGCGGCAATCGCCCCCAACGGAAACCTTCCCGATCAGGGCTACTATGTGGCTACCAATTCCTTTCCGCGGAATACCGTGGTCGATATTACCAACCTTGAAACCGGAAAATCCGTCCGTGTCATCGTTGCCGCAGCGCTTGATACCCCCGGACTTTTGGCAGTTCTTTCACGGGAAGCCGCCGGTATGATAGGCATACAGAGCAGGTCTATCGGGAGGATACGCATGACGCAGCCCTCCGATCCGATAGCGTTTTCCCGTTTTACGGAAGGCCGTGCAGCGAGTGGGGACCCCGACTTTGATCCTGAGGCGATGATAGCCTCCGATCCCGGCGCCCTTGCCTTGTCGGCCCCTCCTGTTCCCCCGTATTCGCCGTACACTGAGCCCCTCCTCGCTGCAGAACCCTTGCCGTCGGCGGATACCGGTGCGCCCGTTTACACTGCGGCGCCTGTTTACACCGCAGAAACCGAAGAAATTTATGATGAAATTGTCGATATTCCCGGTCCGGATGACGATATTTACGGGAATTACGGCCTTACCTGGGTGTATCCCCCTGTCGAAACAGTTCCTGCGGAAACTGAACCTGTGTTTATCACTGAAGCAGAGCCCGTGGAAACTGAACCCGTGTTTATCACTCAAGCAGAACCTGTGGAAACTGAACCGGTATTCGTCATCGAAACGGCGCCGGATATCCCCGAAGTTTTTACCCCCAATGAACCCCTCTATGTAATCGCAGAACCTGAGTTTAAACCGCCTGAGGCCGACCTTGCCGAAACAAGCCTGCCCCCCGCCGGTATTCACGAGGGCAGTATTTTTATTACCGAGGAGCCTGAACGGGCAGTAGTGGAAAATGTCCCGGCGCCCGATCCTGCCTTATACGATTTTGCGCTGATTCCGGCGGAAGAACGCCCTCCGGAACAAATCCCGTATTACGATATACCCTATGAACCGGCAGTTTTTACCGGGCCGCCCCTTATAAGCGCCGTGCCGGAAACTGATTACCGTGATACTATTTTTAACACTCAGGCGGCAGAACCGGTATCTCCCCCGGTGTTAAATGCCTCACCGTCCGTTGAAACTGTTTTTTACGTGCCCCTTATAGCCAGTCTTGAACGGGGAAAATATTATCTCCAGCTCGGGGCGTTCAGCAAGGCCGAATCGGTAGAATCGGAAATCACGAGAATCGGCAGAACATACCCGATAGCGGTACAAAACGGCGGCAGTAACGACAAACCGGTTTACCGTATTCTTTTGGGCCCGGTGAACCTTGGCGAAAGCGGCGCATTACTTCAGCGCTTTAAGGGCGCAGGCTACAGCGACGCCTTTGTCCGCAGCGGCAGTTAATTACCGTCCGTGACAATGTTTGTATTTTTTTCCGCTGCCGCAGGGGCACGGATCGTTTCTTCCGACTTTTGGCTGTGAGCGGACAACGGTAACTGCTTCTGCCTGTGACCTTGATGAACTTCGCTGACCGCCGCCGCTGTTTCCGGCGGATGCGGAAGCGCCAAAGGTAGACATGCTGCCGTGGCTTGCAGACTGCACAGTCGTCGAAGATCGGGCGGGACGCTGGAGACGGTCCTGGTTTTCCGCCAGTTGAATACGTATCAAATGCAGGCGGGATGCAATTTCCTGCCTGATATCATCAATCATCGTATCAAAAATCTGAAAGCCTTCAACCTTATATTCGGTAAGGGGATTTTTCTGGGCATAACTGCGGAGGTATACCGCTTCCCGCAGGGCTTCCATGTTTTCAAGATGATCAAGCCATTTGCGGTCTACCGCATGGAGGTACTGCTCACGGATAATGGCGTTAAGGTACTGTGTCCCTATAAGGGATTCCTTGTCGCTTATATCTTTTTCAAGATCGGCAAGGAGCCGTTTTTCCAGTAAATCACTATTCTGGAATTCGGGGCTGCCGCTTTCTACCTGAATCTGGTATCCGAACCTGGTCCTGAGGGATTCATTCAGCTCTTTTAACGCCGCGGCGCCGTCACGCTTCTGCGCCCGCGAATATTCATCGACGATATCGCCAACCATGTCGGCGGTAGCGTCGTTTACCCGCACCGTGAGGTTTTGATCGCAGAGGATTGCGTCACGCTGTTCATAGATAAATTTCCGCTGTTGATTAAGCACATCATCATATTCCAAAAGGTGTTTGCGGATTTCAAAATTCCGTTCCTCGACCTTTTTCTGGGCCCGTTCAATGCTTTTGTTCAGCCAGGGATGATAAATCGGTTCCCCGTCACTCATGCCGATTCGGGACATAAGGTTTTTGATATTGTCCCCGCCGAAAAGCCGCATAAGATCATCATCCATTGAGATGAAAAACTTTGAGCGGCCCGGATCGCCCTGACGGCCTGAACGGCCGCGGAGCTGGTTGTCGATACGGCGGCTCTCATGGCGCTCTGTACCGATGACGTACAGGCCGCCAAGGGATTTTACTTCTTCATAATCTTTTTTCCATTTTTCGTATTCTTCACGGTAAATTTCGGCGTAACGCTCGGCGGCCCCGGGGGTTGCGTCGGTGCCGGCCCGTTTGCGCGAGCGGTGTTCGGGACTGCCCCCAAGTTTTATATCGGTGCCGCGGCCTGCCATATTTGTTGCGATGGTCACCGCACCCTTTGAGCCGGCCTCTGAAATGATGATTGCTTCCCGTGCGTGATTTTTGGCATTGAGCACTTCGTGCCGTACTCCCTTGCGGGTAAGCAGGGCGGAGAGTTTCTCTGACTTTTCGATGGAAACCGTCCCTACCAGCATGGGCTGGCCCCGTTTGTAGGCCGTGGCAATCTCCTCACAAAGGGCGTTGTACTTGTCCGCCTCGTTAAGGTAGACCACATCATCTTCATCATTACGGGCTACGGGGAGGTTTGTCGGTATAACTACTACATCAAGACTGTATATTTTACTGAACTCTACCGCCTCGGTATCGGCTGTTCCGGTCATACCGGATATTTTTTTATACAACCTGAAGTAATTTTGAAAGGTAATGGTCGCCAGGGTACGGTTCCGCTGGGCAATTTTAATGCGTTCTTTTGCTTCGATAGCCTGGTGGAGGCCGTCTGAATAACGGCGGCCGTGAAGTATGCGTCCGGTAAATTCATCAACAATCTGGACCAGCCCCTCCTGCACCACATAATCCACATCAAGATGAAAGAGTTTATGGGCCTTGAGCGCCTGGGTAAAATAATGAATAAACTCAAAGTTTTCTTCATCGACAATGGCGCCCTTAATAAGGCCGCGTTTTTGCAGTATTTCCTCAATTTTGGTAAGCCCGTTATTGGTAAAGGAGATACTTTTGTTTTTTTCGTTAAGCTTATAGTCCCCGATGACTTCTTCCCCCTGGGTTTCGTCGGGGTATTCGCCATTGGCTTTTTTGGTCACCTCTTCAAGCGAGCCGAGGAGTTTGTCAACTTCGGCAAATTTAAAGGTGTCGTCCTCGGCGGCGCCTGAAATGATCAGCGGGGTACGCGCCTCATCGATCAAAATGGAGTCAATTTCGTCCACTACGCAGTAATTGTGGCCCCGCTGGACACGGCTTTCCAGGGAGGGACACATATTATCCCGCAGGTAATCAAAACCGAATTCGTTGTTGGTCCCATAGGTGATGTCGCAGGCGTAGTTTTCCTTGCGGCGGGCGTTATCCATATCGGAAAGTATCGTTCCCACGGTAAGGCCCAGGTAACTGAAAATAGGCCGCATCCATTCGGCGTCACGTTCTGCCAGGTAATCATTTACCGTAACCACATGGATCCCTTTACCCGGAATGGCGTTAAGATAGGCCGCGGCGACGCTCATCAGGGTCTTGCCTTCACCGGTTTTCATTTCTACGATTTTGCCCTGGTGGAGGACTATGGACCCCAAAACCTGCACATCATAGGGCCGCTCGCCAAGGTTACGCCGCGCTGCCTCCCGGGCCAGGGCAAACGCCTCGGGAAGCAGGGCATCGAGGGATTCACCTTTTTCGTGCCGTTCCCGAAAAAGAGCGGTTTGGCGGGGGAATTCCTCTGCGGGGAGGGCCGCAGCCCAGGCTTCTTTTTCATTTACCGAATGTAATATAGGGAGAAGCTTCTTTAAGTCTCGTTCATGCTGGGAGCCGAAAAGCGCTTTTACAAATTTATCGAACATGGGTTTAATTTAACGTTTTATCGGGGCTGTTGCAAGTCAGTAAGGATGACCGCGCTTTGACACACGGCCTTATCCGCAGTAAAGTTATAGTATGAAGTTTTTGCCTGCCATTTTTGCGCTCCTGCCGGTATTTTTTTCCGCCTGTTCACGGGGGGAGGTGGCGTCCATCGCCCGGGAGGATCTTTTTACGCTGGACATAGGCCGTATGGAGGATCAGGTAGCCCTGTACAACCTTGAGGGGGATCAGGGAAGACGGCGCACCGATTTTACGATGCGGGACGGCCTGTTTTATATTTCCGACGGCAACGGGCAAAAGATAGCGCGGTACAATTCGTACGGGGATCTTCTGTTTATGATTTACAATGAGGATACCAATCCCCAGCCCATCACCCTGAGAACCAACATTGAGGATGGCGCCCAGGTAACCCGGTGGGCCTTTTCCTATCCATTGCGGGAACCCGGTCAAATTGTCGTGGATTCCCGGAAGCATATCTATGTGGAAGACCGGCTTCCCTATGAGCGGCATAGTATCGACACGGAAAGCAAGGCCCTGCTGGACAGCGTGATTCTCCACTTTGACGCCGATGGACGTTTTGTGGAATATCTTGGGCAGGAAGGCATTGGGGGAAGTCCTTTTCCGCGTATAATAGGGCTCTATACCTCGATCCGGGATGAGCTTGCCGTTGTA